>NZ_CP024808.1:1200000-1500000 GCF_002787055.1 Candidatus Nitrosotenuis aquarius | reverse complement strand
TTCCTCCGATAGTGATAGTACCTTTCCGTGGCTGAATTTTGGATCTACAGGTATGCCGCCAGGCGTTACAGAGAAAATCCTGATTGGCAGGCCAGAGCATGACTTTACAAATTGTTTTAGGCCCGCAAATCCGCAAACACTCACAATATCAATTGGATCGGAAAAAAGGCTCGTCGTTCCGCAAAGAAGTGACTGCTTGGCAAGCTCGGACGGCATTACAAACTGGTCAATGTGGACATGTGGGTCTGCAAATCCTGGCGTGAGGTATTTTCCTTCCAGATCTATTATTGTGGTGTTTGGTCCTGCGGCATGTGTCGCGTCTGGGCCGACATATGCGATTCTATCACCTGCAATAGCAACTTGGGTCTGTGCGTTGATCTCTTTGGTATAGACGTTGACCAGTGAGCAGTTTTTTAGAATAATGTCTGCCTTTTTGTCACCCATGGCAACTGCGTTAAGCGAGTTGATTGTATCAAGACGTGACACGCCAATCAGTTTGCAGTACGCTCTATTATAGGTTCAATGGGGAGCTATTGTTTAAATTACCAAGTCGGCGGGCTTTCTCTATGAACGTACCCAAGGAAATGAACAGATATTGTCCTAAATGCAAGACACATACTGCTCAAAAGGTCGCCTTGTACAAAGCAGGCAAGAGAAGAGGTTCTGCTATTGGTGAGCGACGACACGAAGAGGACAAAAAGGGGTACGGGGGACAGAAATTCCCAAAACTTGCAAAACCAGCAAAGACTACAAAAAAGCAGACATTGATTTTTACATGCCCTACGTGTAAAAAGAAAACAATGAAACATGGCATCAGACTACGCAAATTGGAGTTGACGGCATGACAAAGCGAGCACACATCTTGGTTCCAAAGCCAAAGAGCAAATTCCAAAAGGTCCAGTGCAAGGAATGCAGTGCAGAGAACGTTTTGTACTCACATGTCACCACTACAGTTACATGCAAGTCTTGCGGCAACGTAATCGCAGAACCAACCGGCTCTGTTGCAAAGATTCACGGAACAGTGTTAGGAATTTTGGAATAAGTCATAATCTGACTTTGTGTTTAGATTAACTGCAATTCTTTTATCGTCAAATATGGTACAGGTCTCCCTCTTTGTCCCCCTCGGGTTTACTATAGAGATTCCGGTATAGTAACACTGGATACCATCAATGTCTGTTGAATATTCCAGAGACAGATTGTTTTGGTCTAGGAATTTTTTTGTCACAACAAAACTCTGCCAGTCTTTATTTTGGTATTTTGATACCAGATCTTGCACTATACTATGATCTAATAACGGCAGATCACCGGAGGTCACAAAGACGGGTTCATCAAATTGCGACAATGCAAAATTCAGATCAGCGACATAGTCTTGCCCTTTTGTTGATACAATATCTGCATGCTCTGAGACTAGCCTCTCCGTGTTTGGCGAATTTGGGCTGGTTGCCGCAACTATTTTTGTAAAACACTTGGAGTCTTTTAGTGCATCAATTACATGTAATATGACTGGTTTTTTGTATTCCAGCAGAAGTTTTTCGCCCGGGATTGCCATCCTTGTTCCCTTGCCTCCTGCCATGACCAGTCCAATCATAGCGATGCAAACACTAGAAATGCCGAAACTCGTGCCAGTTCGTTTGTAGCACCCATAATATCGCCTGAAATTCCGCCAAAACTACGCCTAGAGACGCCTGCAATAACCAAGGTTACTGCTATGGCGGCACCCAGTGCCACAAAGCCGGCATTGTTTTGAAATGCCGCAATTATTGATATGGTAATTATTCCTGCAATGACTAGTTTCTTTCTATCCTTCATTGATTCGATAAATGTCGAGTTAGAGCCCTGCCAAGCAGACGGACCAATGCTTGCAGACAATACCATACAAAACTTTGCAATGATTTCGCCAATCAAGATTGCGTAAAACAGCTCAAAGCCCTTCATAAAAGAAAGCGCAATTACGGCAGCCGCTACATAAAATACAATAGCAATTATTCCAGCAGAGCCGACCTTTGGGTCCCGCATCACTTCCAGCTTTTTTTCTTTTGTTCCCTTGACCATGAGGCCGTCTGCAAAATCCGATAATCCATCGGTGTGGTGTATGCCAGTGACTAGTACTAGTCCTGCAGTCACCAGCAAGCCGACCACCAGCGGCTCCAAAAAGAAAGACATGCCCCAGCCCGCTGCGCCAAGCAACAGGCCAATCGCGATACCAATTACTGGAAATAGATACATGTGTCTTGCAACAGTTTGCAGATCTGAGCTTCCTGCAGGAATTATTGTAAGAAACGAAAACACGGAACCTGCTTGCCTAAACATGAATCCACCATCCAAGATAACTCAATACAATGATTGATGGGATTGTCACAATTCCGCAAAACAAAACACATGTAGTCTTCATCAGTATGACTGCTGACTTGAAATGGGAATAGTCTAGCTCTGTTGTGCCATTACCCAGAGAATAATGATCGATTTTCTCAAACCTTGTGTGCAATGCCCCTGCCATCGCAGCCATTGGGATTCCTGCGTTTGGGCTTGAGGTTTTTTTACCGTCTGCCCTCATTGTGTGCAATGCGCCCCTCCAGTCTGCTCCTATGACTAGTGCGGCTAGCACCATCACATAGCCTGTGATTCTTGCAGGAATATAGTTAAGAGCCTTGTCGCAGTTTGCCGCAAACCAGCCGACATTGGAAAACATGGAATTTCTATATCCAATCATAGAGTCAAACGTGTTGATTGTGCGATACACAAACGCGCCAGGTAGGCCAAACAATCCAAAATAGAAAAGCGGGCCTGTGACGCCATCTACGATGTTTTCGCTTGTGGTTTCTAGGACCCCTGATACTACATGGTTTTTGTCAAGCTGCTTGGTGCTTCGCTTTACCAGCATTGCCAGTCTGTCTTGGGCTTCGCCTAGGTTGTTTTGGTGTAGGGATTTCATAACTTGTTTTCCGTGCTGCTCTAGGCCGCGTATTGCAATTGTTGTCTTGAGTAGAACAGAGCCAACCAGAACAGTCAGAATTGTGGATATTACATCAGTAGTACTGGCAAATATCTCAAAGGATACCAACAAGGCAGCAACAAGTCCCGTAATTGATGTAGTCACAATTATTCCGCCGAACTTTTCTGTGGTAGGGTTTTGTGATTTTGCAAATGGGATTATCTTGGCAATCATAGTTCCAACCCATGCAGTCGGGTGATACTTTGATCTTGGGTCGCCAAACGCAAGATCAAGCAGTATGGCTCCGATTGCGATTAAAATTGGGATCATGATATCAGCCTCTCTATTGATTTGACGTCAATGTTTTGCTGTGTTATTTTTGCCAGCTTGTCAATTTGGGTGTCTAGTTTTTTCTTGTTTTGCTTTCTGAACAGGTGAATTTTGTTATCAAGTGAGTCTTCGTTTGGCAACTCTAGGTCAACTAGAGGCATTGCGCCTAGAACGGATTTAGATGTTATTTGCTTTAGGCGCCTAAATCCGGGCTCTAGCAGCTTTTTGTTTCCACGGAACTTGTTTATGATGAATCCCCGGACCAGACTTTGGTCCTGCTTGGATAACAACATCATTGTGCCTGCAATGCTTGCAAAGGTTCCACCCTTTTCAATGTCAGAGACTAGAATTACTGGTGAGTGGGTCTTTTGTGCCATCTTCATGTTTGCAATGTCATATTTTTGTAGGTTTATCTCGGCAGGCGAGCCGGCACCTTCTAGAATTATCAGGTCGTACTTTGATTTTAGGTGCGAAAACGAGTCCATTGCTGTTTTGAGGCCGCGGCCCAGAGCAAATTTCTCATAGTAGGTTTTGGCTGACATTTTCTTAAACGGCTTTCCTTGGATTACGACATTGCTGACATAGTTGCCAAGTGGCTTTAGCAAAATTGGGTTCATGTGTGGGGAGATCTCGGCTCGGGCTGCAATTGCCTGGATTGCCTGCGCCTGGGATATCTCAAAGCCGTCCTTGTAGGAATAATTTGACATGTTTTGCGACTTGAAGGGGGCAACGCAATATCCCAGGTTTGAGAAAATCCTGCACAATGCCGTTACCAAGGTGGTTTTTCCAGCTCCGGACGACGTTCCCTGGATCATTAATGTCCTAGTCATGATATTGTCTCCAGCGCAGACACCAGCTTTTGGTTTTCTTTTCTAGTTCTGATTGCTATTCGGATATAGTGCGAGTCGA
The DNA here is from genome assembly GCF_002787055.1 of Candidatus Nitrosotenuis aquarius. Lineage (NCBI taxonomy): Archaea > Thermoproteati > Nitrososphaerota > Candidatus Nitrosotenuis > Candidatus Nitrosotenuis aquarius. The sequence goes on along the minus strand of NZ_CP024808.1, from coordinate 1,495,829 downwards.
GTCCGCGGAAATTGCCACAGTCTCGCACCAAAATATTTTTTCGTAATAGCTTTTTTTGCACTAGTTTTGCCGGTTGTTTTGTTTTGATCAAAAGAAAGTTTGTTGCAGAACTAAAACAGGAAAAGCCGGGAATTTTTGATATTGAATCGATGAGGAACTTGGATTCTGATTTGACTAGTTTTCGTGTTTTTTCAAGAAATGTCTTATCAGAGAGTGCTGCAATGCCTGCCTGGTGCGCAAGCTCATTTACGCTCCATGGGACCTTGATCTTGTTTAGGACGGAGATGAGGTCTTTGTTTCCTATTGCGTATCCCAGGCGAAGTCCTGCAAGGCCGAATGATTTTGTCATAGAGCGCAAAACAAAGAGGTTTGGATATTTTTTGACCAAACCAATGACGGACTGGTTTGGAGATTGTGTTAGCTCGATAAAACATTCGTCTATGAATACTAGAGAGGATTTTGCTTTTGCCGCCCTGATTATTTGTATTATGGATTGCTTTGGTACAAGCTCGCCTGTAGGATTGTTTGGGTTGCAGACAAAGACCAGTCCGTTTTTTGGTATTTTTTGTATGAATTTGTCAAGATCAAATTGCAGATTCAGTGTTGCAAAGAATTCCGGTTTTGCACCATAGAGTCGAGCTGCCGCTTCGTATTCTCCAAATGTTGGGGAAATTATCAGGACCTTGGATTTTGATGCAGCCCTGCAAAAATCATAGATTATTTCGGTTGCCCCATTTCCTATTGTGATGTTTGTAATTGGTATTCCTAGATATTTTGAGAGGGCTTGCTTTAGCTTTGTAGAATTGTGATCCGGATAAGTCGGGATTTTTGTATGATCCATTGCCTTTTTGACTATACCGGGAAAGCCCAGGGGGTTTACGTTTGAGCTAAAATCTACGATCTTAGAATCATACCCAGAAACTGAATATGGTCCGCCATGGTGGATTGGGCTATGAAACTGGATGTTTTTGGCAAACTTCATGAATCAAGGCCGGCTGTGACGGGTTTAGTTGTTGCGGTTTTGGGGCTAAGAATTATTAATTGATCGCACAAAAATTTTCCTTGATGAAGAAGCGCGTAGCAATCTTGGGCGCAACAGGCGCCGTAGGACAGGAATTCCTGTTATCCCTAGAGAACCACCCATGGTTTGAGGTAACCCAGCTTGCGGCATCTGAGAGATCTGCAGGCAAAAAGTACATCGAGGCAATCCGCGACCCCAACTCGGGCATTATAAAGTGGCAAGTAGGGGGGGATGTTCCAAAATATGCACGCGATATGCCAGTAGTAGCAATTAACGATGTCAAAGTATCAGAATTAGACCTGGTCTTCTCAGCAATCGAAGACGAGGCAGCTCGAGACATAGAGACCAAATTTGCCAAAGACGTTCCAGTGGTATCCACATCATCCGCATACAGATACGAAGAGGACGTACCAATTTTGATTCCAGGAATTAACGATGACCATGTTGAGCTAATCGAGCAGCAAAAAAAGAACAGAAACTGGAAGGGCTATGTCTTGCCACTGCCAAACTGCACCACGACAGGCCTAGCCATTACCATGAAGCCACTATACGAAAACTATGGCGCCAAGCGAGTAATCATGACATCAATGCAGGCAATCTCTGGAGCGGGACGCTCGCCAGGAGTATCCGCACTGGACGTTACTGACAATCTCATCCCATACATTCCAAAAGAGGAAAACAAGGTAAGAGTAGAGACTGCAAAAATCCTTGGCAAGCTAAAGGATGGCAAGATAGAGCCAGCAAACATCAAGGTAAGCTGCACATGCACGCGAGTTCCAGTAATTGACGGCCACACGGAATCCGTCTTTGTGGAGACGTCAAAACCTGCAAAGGCAGAAGATGTAAAACATTCCATTGAGGAATTTTCGAACCATATCAGTGTAACTGGATTGCCGTCTGCACCAAAGGATTACCTAGTAGTGCATCAGGACCCAACTCGTCCACAGCCAAGAATCGACAGACAGATCAACGACGGCATGACCACATCGATGGGAAGACTGGAAGAAGACCAAATCTTTGACAACGGTTTGAAGTATGTGCTATTTTCGCACAACAAGAAAATGGGCTCTGCAAAAGGCGCAGTCTTGTTGGCAGAAATGCTGTACAAAAAAGGAAAAATCTAGAAAATTTTTGCAATTTTTTCTCATTGACTTATAAAACAGTAAAGGAATTTGTCGAGCAGGTGTTTTAGACGGCAAAAATTGATGATCTAGACCTGACAATACTGTCTGAGCTATCAGAGGATGCGTCAATTTCCATTCCAAGACTATCGGAGAAAATCAAGGTAAACCCGTCCGTAGTATATTCTAGAATCAAGCGACTAACCAAGAAAAAGCTAATTGAGCGATTCACTATCATAGTAAACGACAAGGAGCTTGGATATGGGGTAAAGGCCTTGACCGGAATTAACATGGATTCCAAGTTCCGGGACAGTATCATTGATGAGTTATTCAAGGTAAAGGGAGTTCGAGAAATATCCGAGGTAACCGGCAGATTCGACATCATAGTGACAATGTATGCGCAAAACTTGGCAGAAATGCACAAGCTGATATCAGAAGGGGTGGGAAGAATAGAGGGCGTCTTGGCATCAGAGTCTTTTATTGAAATGAAGCGCAGGACCAAGACTATGCCGTATAACCATTCGGCCTAGGGGCATGTTACATTTAATTTTGAATAATATTACATACGGAATAGGGAAATAGATGCAAAGGACTCTGGCTAAAGGCAAAATTGCGACATATTACGAGCTGACCAAGCCGAAAATCTGGTACCTTTTGGTATTTACTGCATTTGGCGCTACAATAACAGCATCAAATGTGTATGATGTGGAAGTGTCGCCTGCCACATGGGCTTTGATGATTTTTGGAGTCGCCGCAGGATCGGCAGCTGCCAATACTTTGACTAACTATCACGACAGGGATATTGACGCAATAATGGAAAGAACCAAGGGTCGACCAATTCCTTCCGGCAGGATTTCCCCGCCGGAAAAGGCGCGCGACTTTGGGTTGGCGTTGGCAGGCATATCACTGGCATGTGCATTTGCAATATCATATACGGCAGGATTCTGGAATGGAATCTGGGCTGGAATTTTCATGGCGTTTGGCCTAGTAAACAATGTGGCAGTGTACTCTCATGCGCTAAAGAGAAGAAGCAGGACCAACATTATTCTTGGTGGCCTTTGCGGAGGAGCACCTCCTTTGATCGGTCATGCCGCAGTCACTCTACAAGGATTGTGGGATCTTGGAATGGTGATGGCTGGCCTAGTCTTCATCTGGATTCCAATGCACATCTGGGCACTCACGTTGCACTTTAAAGATGACTACAATAAGGTAAACGTCCCAATGCTCACAGCAGTACAATCAGAAAAGACATCAGCTAGGGTAATTGCCATTTCCACACTTGTCATGGTGTTGTTTAGCGTTGTTCCGTTCTTTTTGACTCATGATGGAAAACCAGTAATGACTGAGGTATACCTGTACACTGCAATTGCATCTGGTGCTTTGATGTTGGTGTTGTCATTTTGGGTAATCGCAAAACCATCAGAGAAATCATCGTGGGTTTTGTTCAAGTTTTCCAGTCCGTACCTTGCGGTGTTGTTTATTGCATTGATGGTAGACTCGGGTCTTCGATAACTAGACAGAACTAAACAATTTTTGATTGTACAATTGTACCACAACTATGCAGAACTAGGCAGTTTTGTGCATAAATGTGTCACTTCAGAATTTAATCCCAATGCCGTAGGTGTTAAACTAGGCACTGATAATTTCTACGCTCGTCTTTAATATCAAAAAATTTTGAATTAAAATCAGACTGTGGACTGGGAGTCCCGACCGGAGCCCCAACGACCACACGTCCTATCTCCGCTATTTTATTGCCTTTCTGAGAGTATCGTTTATTATTGCGGAAAAGCTCACGGATTTTCCTGTCTTTTTTATCTGGTCTGCCTGCATGTGCCTGAGCTTTTTTTCCACTTCTTCATCTAGTACTATGGTGTGTCTTCTAATCAATGACTAACATCCATGTGGTATTACTTTTCTACGTTGGCATCAAATACCAAAACTGGTATTTTGGTTGCACTCAATTTAGCTCTGATGTGTTTTGGAGAATCTAATGCACCAACAACACGGGACATGTTGACTTTTCTGCTACTTTTCTTGCAACACTTCCAAGGGTGATTATCTTTGATATGCCGGTTCTGCTCGTAGTTCCGATCACTACCAGATTGGCTTTGTTGTTTTTAATGGAGGCCAGTATTTTTTCCGCCGTGTTTCCATACAGCGTTTGTGTTTCGATGCTTACCGAGTCGTATTTTTTGGCGTTTTCCTCAAGTAGCTTGCTTGCCCTTTCTTTTGCCGCATAATACATCTCTTTTTCGTATTCTCTCATTGTTTTATGGGTGGTGGCTCTTCCTGACCAAGGTGGCAGAACTATTTCCTGTACTACATATAGCAGAAAAATTGTTCCCTTGCTTTGCTTGGCGAGCTCGACTGCCTCTTTTAGCGCATTCTTGGAAGGAATAGAGCCGTCAAATGGCACAAGGATTGTTTTGTATACCAAACTACGATTTAACTACTAATTACACTAATTAAAGAATTTTGTAAATATCAGATCTGATTTTAAAAACTATAACAAAAATGTATGAATAGTGTATGTTTGTGTTAGATGGTGCTTTTTGGATTAGGTTTCGGTTATGATCAAAGATTTCAGTCAACCATTGCATTACCAGTTATAACAATTGCCTGTAGCTGAAAATTTTGCTTCCTATGATCTAAGAAGTAGTACTGGGACTTTGACTTTATGGTTTATTGTCTGTATGATATAGTCATAGTGATTTTCTTCTAATTCTGAGAGATGTGGGTGGTCAAGTATCAAGAGATCTGTTCTGTGCTCTTTGACATAGTCCACTATCCACTCTGCGATGGACTCAGTCAGTGCGATCTTTGTCTTTATCTTCATGCCGCTACGCTTTGCAAGTTCTTCGAATCTGTAAAGCGATTTTTTTGCCATCTTTTTTTGCTGTTCGATTGATCGGAGATCTTCTTTTGTCTCAAAGAAGATTAACTTGGGCGGTTTTTTGTATACACACTCAATTATCGTGACATTGCCATCAAATGCCTTTGCCAGACCAAGCCCCACAAAGAACGGCTTTTCTTTTACCTTTTTTGTGATAAACGCGACTACGATGTTTTTGAACATTGTTAGAATAATATGATAATGGTTTTAAATAATATGATGGTTTCAAAAATGGATAATATTTGGAGCGAATCGAAGTCACGGTGTTTCCAGATAAAAAGGAATACGCAGAAAACTTTCTCAACAAGCAATAGGTGCCCTACCAAAGAATCGACGGAGTCACGGTTGAAGACAAACAGATCTACCGATACATCATAGTTTCTCCGGACAAGCTGGCGCCTTCCATCATACAGACATTCTCAAAACTTTTGGATACAAGGGAACCACAGTTGTACATCATCAACGAAAAAATCGAAGCTACCGTATCTGAATACCTGCAAAAACTGGAAGAGAGTGCAACTGAGGAAGAAAAGAGACCTCAAGTAATTGAAGAGATTGTTCCGCTGACTGAGCCGTTTGTGCGTTTCAGAAAGGACATGACAATAATGATCATCATTTCTTGTGCTGTGGCACTGGTGGGTTTGTTCTCACAGCCCGGCAGTCGTAATTGGCGCCATGTTGATTTCGCCACTTCTTGGGCCGATAACAGCTTTTGCGTTTAATGCGGCAATTGGCAGGCCTGTAAAGATGGCACATTCCGGATGGTCAGGCTTTATTCTTATTGCAACTGTTGTGATGGCAAGTGCAGCTCTGACGTTTCTTACGTCTTTGATTGTGGATCTTCCAATAACAAATGAAATTGAAATTAGGACAAAGAACTCGCCAGTAGACATCATAATTGGAGTATTGCTTGGGATTGCAGGCGGGATTGCCATGGTCTCAACAATACCTGGAATTCTAGTTGGAGTCGCAATTGCGGCGGCCCTTGTCCCACCAACCACGGTCACCTGTATTGGTATTGCGTTTTTGGACTATCGGATATTTGCTGGGGGTTTTCTACTTACCTCATCAAACATAATAGGCCTAATACTCGGATGCATGATCATATTCTTCCTCAAGGGAATAACTCCGAGGAAATACTATGAGCGCACTACGGCAAAAAAATACCTGCTTGTAAGCATTATTGTGTTTTCATTCCTCGGGGCACTGCTTGGAGTGCTTAGTTCGATTTAGTTTTCTGTGTGCTGTCTTAAGATCTCAACTACTTGTTCATTCAAGTTGCCCTAATTCACGTAATTACTTTTGGGTGTTCGATTTCATGATCTTGAGCAATATCGCATCATGTTTTGATTCCGTCAAATGGAACTAGGATTGTTCTGTATGGCAATGCGATTTTACAAGACTCGTTGCAATTAAAGAAATATCTGTTTATCAAATTTGATTTTAACAGATATGAGATATAGATTTAAGTCCGAAATCTTGCCATAAATAGATTGTCCGCGTTGAATCAATTCATGTTTTTGATTTTGGTTTTGCCATTACTCGCGGTCCCAGTTTACGCCCAGACATCGTTTGACTTTGTAAATTTGTCGCAAGAGTCTGTCGTTGACTATATGAATAAAATTGTAGAAAACATAACTGTTGAATCATCAATTTATGACATAGTTGGATTTTCTGTAGGGATGGTCGTCTACGGAATCTTCATTTTTCATTTCTACAGATTCCTCGCAAAAAAAGACATGTTCTCACTGAACATAGAACAACGCCTCAGGGGCGGCAAATTCAAGCCTAGTGGGCAGAAGATTTCCGCAGCCCCAAGAATAGCTGCACACATTGCAACCAACGTGTTCATTTTTCCGATCGTAGTGTTTGTGTGGTTTTTGGTTTATTCCATATTCATGTTCTTTCTTGCACAAGACATGTCGGTAAAAACGGTCTTTCTTGTTTCAAGCTCAATTGTCATATCTGTCAGAATCGCTGCATATTACAATGAGGATCTGGCCAGGGATTTGGCAAAGTTGCTTCCACTGGTACTGCTAGGCATATTCATACTGAGTCCCAAATTTTTCTCACTTGATGAGATAATGCCGCGCCTAGCAGAAATGCCCAATTTCATAATTCAGATAGCAGCATTTATTGTGGTCGCAATTACAATTGAGGTTATCCTTAGCGTTTTGTATCTGATCAAACTCAAGTTTTTTGGAAAAAAGGAAAAAAGCAGCAAGTCTTCCAATTCCGAGCAACCAATCTGATTGAAACGGTTGTTTTCTTGCAATCAGGAAATGACTCTAAATTCCGATGAACAGAATTTGGATCTCAAATATCGTAATTATGAATGCAGCATAAATTGCAAGTAGGGCCATGGCGTGCCATTTCTTGATTTTTGCCGTCCTAAGAAATAGAAACATTGCAAATGGCGCAACTATTGCAAATCCAATTAGCGATGAGAGAATTCCAAAGTTAATGTCCACGCTAGAGAGCACCAAGACCAATCCTAGAACCAGCGTGATGTTTGTTATGCACGACCCAATAATATCTCCCAGGGCAAGCTGTAGGTGTCTTTTTCTTACCGCTATTATGTCAACAGTTAGTTCTGGTAAGGAGGTGCCAAAGGCAATGACTGTTGCTCCAATAACGGATTGCCTTATTCCTGTCACCTCGGCAATCGATGATGCACTGTCCACTACGAACTTGGCGCTGACAATCACAAGGGCAATTCCGACAAAAAAATAGATCAATTGCTTTAGTGCGGAGTTTTTTTCTTGTTCGGCATCCTCTTTTTCTATTTTGTGAGACTTTATGGTATAATACAGGAAAAAGCCAAAAGCTCCCAAGAGCACAATTCCAATAAACCTGCTACCTTGCTGAGAGACCAACAAGGCCAGAGGTATCGCAGATGACGCCAAAAGAAGCGGCAAGAGAGTACGCAGTGTTTTTTGCTCTATGTGCCGTATCGGCGATATCAGCAAAAACAATCCCGTAACGAGGCCAATATTGGTAACGTTTGAGCCGAAAATATCGCCAAGTGTTATTCCCACATTATCAGAATGTGTTGAGAATACGGCCACGCTGATTTCTGGAGTCGATGTTGCCACTGCAACTATGACAAACCCTGCTGCAAGCTCCCCAATTCCAGTTATTTTGGAAAACCTTACAATTTTCTCAATTGCAAAGGTTGCGCTTTTGACCAGTACTGCAATCGATGCTGCCAGAATTATTATGTCAAGAATCATCTCAGACATGACTCATCCCCAGACCAGTGGGACCAACAACGTGGTCAGAACAGACACAAGCAACACTCCTATGATGTTTAGCGGCAGACCAATTCTTGCCATTTTCTTTGGGTTTACATGTCCACTAGAGAGCACTATTGCGTTTGAGGGGGTGCTCGAAGGCAGGATGAATCCATAGCTTGCCGCAATTGCCACAGGCATCATGAGCAAAATTGGATTTACGCCAAGGGTGGGAGCAAGAGCTGCAGCAACTGGAATCATCAATGCCGCAGTTGCGGTATTGGAGAGATATTCGCTAAATATCACAACAGAGGCTAGGACCAAAATTATGATAAAATAATTGGCACCATGCAGAAAGGACAGATGGTCTGCCATCCAGACATCCACTCCTGTAACTGTAAAGCTTCCTGCAAGTGCCAGCCCCCCGCCAATTAGCACCAGTATGCCCCATGGAATTTTTACTGCGGAACTCCAGTCCAGCAGTCTCTTGTTTTTTGAAGGAATGAAAAACAAAGACATTGCCGCAAAAAGAGCAATTGTTGAATCATCCACCAACGGGAATAGATCTGCCCAGACCAATCCCCTAGTTATCCATGCAGTTACAGCACCAGCAAAGACTACAATGACTAGTTTTTCATCCCTGCTAATTTTGCCGAGGTCTTCGAGTTTTTTTGCGATGAGTGTTTTTTCGCCAATTATCGGGGTTTTGCCAATCCTTACACCCACATTTACCATGTAGAGCCACATTACAAAAAGAGAGATTGCACTTACCGGTAGCCCCACAAGAAGCCACTGGGCAAAACTCACATCGATTCCAACTAGCGACTTGGAAAGCGATGCAAATATTGCATTGGGTGAAGTGCCGATCAAAGTTGCAATGCCCCCTATGCTTGCCGCATACGCTATGCTAAGCAAAAGACAGATGCTGAATTTTTCCTTGTTTTGTATGTCAAGACTAGTTATGATTGCAATTGCAATAGGCAGCATCAGTAATGTGGTAGCGGTGTTGCTCATCCATGCGCTAAGAACTCCGGTCACTAGGACAAATGCGCCAATGATGCTTTTCGGATTTGTCCCAAATAATTTCAATATTGTAAATGCAAATCTTTGGTGCAGGCCGGTTCTCTCTATTGCGGCTGCAAGAAAGAACCCGCCCAACATAAGAAAAACTATCCTGTCTGCATAAAATGTCGACACCTGTGCAAGCTCAGTCACGTGCAGAATCGGAAAGACGACCAGCGGCAAAAGGGCAGTAACATAGATAGGGATTGCCTCTGTGACCCACCAAGCACCCATCAGAAACGCCGTTCCAAGGACTATTTTTGCCTCAAGTGACAGCCCGTCAATTGGCGCTAGAACTATGATTGTAAAAAGAACTGGACCCAAGGCCAGGCCGATTCTGCTAATTTCTGGCTTTTTCAATCCATACTAGTCCTCTCAAATTCAGATATGTACTCCATTCTAGATTATCAACAATGAGAAGAAAATCACAATTACAATTATTGGCATGAACTTGCGCATCCTTGCATTGATTTGTACTGCCTTGTCCTTCATGTCATGATCTACATACCTCATTTGTATAACCATGGAAAGCAAGTTGTTCAAAAACAATGCATATGCAATTATCATGATTTTGTCAAGCAGTGTGAGATAGCCTACTGGAGGAAGCTGGTTTGCGGCATTAAGATGTGCCGCTACTGCAGCCAAAAGGGTTGATGCGCCAAGGCCTATTCTTGGAGCAAAATTAGCTGGGCTCATCCAGAAAGCAAGCATTGCAATTGTTGTGATTATGATAATTGGAAGGAGTGTTTTAAGAAAAGACGAGAGGAAAAATCTCTCAATTGTCATCGTAAATACATATCTAGAATATTCCTTGCCATCAGGATAATCATGAATTAGGATGTCTTGGGTCATCTCAACTAGATTCCAACCCGGAATGCTGATCAGCTTATCAATGCCACTCTCGTCAGGATCTGCCATCAAGACAAGACTTTGATGCTCATCTAGCCCTTCTATTTCCACAGTTAGATGAATTTGCTCAAATGGATATTGGTGAAAATCCAAGTTGTTTAGAAACGTGCCTTTGACCCTTGCTTCATAATAATGCGGCTCTACCGTAATAGGCTCTATGGTTGCTTTGCCATTCATGAATTCTATCTTGGGTTTTGACTTTGTAAAGTCATCCTCTTCGGAATACACCCACATGTAAAAATCAAGGTCGTAGGAGCTTGTATGCAGATCGATTTTTCCGACATTTAGGAGGTAGATTCCGACTCGGTATGATTTTTGTTCATCCACAGTTTGTGCGTCTGCAGCCAGAGCTGGGATTGAGAGTAAGGACAATGCAGCTATTACAAATGTGAAACTGATTTTCATTTTTCTTGCTTGTTGAATCGATTCTACATGTATATGTTATTTATTTGACAGGTCGTTTGCCAAATTACTCGCATATGTAGAATATTGATCGAAGGCATACCGCAAATCTATAATCATGATCATATAACATGTTTAGGTAGAATCGCAATATGGACACAAACTACGATGATTGTTGTAAAAGAGCGTGTCCGAATCTTATCTGCGACAATTCTCCCTTGCAGGCCGTAGATTTGTGTCCATATATCAAAGGGTAACCACAATGCGACGCCAATACATAACAAATATCGGTCTTCTCTTTGCAATAGGCATTCTCTCATCAGTGCTTGTTTTGCCAGTAAGCACTGTAGAGGGAAGAGTGAATCAGAACAAGTGCATTTCAATGTATGAAAAATACAAGGAGCTTGGCGAGCAAAAGTTTCGCGAGAAATACAAATACAAATCGGATCTTCATGACTGCATAAAGCTGTACAAAAATCCAGATTGGTATTTTGTGGGCAAAAGCAAAATTGACAAGAACTTTGAAAAGATACAGTCTGGCTTTAAGAACAACAATGCCAAAATTGACATCAAGGTAACCTCCACCACGCTACTAGGCAAGGAAAAATACCTAGTCAAGTTCCAGGCGTGCTCAGAAAAATCAATCCAAAGGCCATCTTTTCTCATAGAATCCAAGCTTGAATGGTTCATAGCCGAGTCAGGCAAGTCGATGCAGGCAGGAAAATGCCAAAGTTACCACACACAGATCAACTCCAAAGACACAGCTCAGATCAAGATCCAGTATGTTTCTGACTTGACCGAATTTACAAATATCAAATACAGAAAAATCTAAAGGCATACCGCACTTGCAAAACAATATCTAATAATTAATTTCTCAGAGATGAGTCGTGCCAGTACCAATCTCGTGTAAGACAGGTCATTTCAGATGGTGGCTAGGCGTTGTGCCTAGCTGCCTCTGCACGCAATGAGGGAAAAAATTTGAAGTGCAAAAAATGTAGCAAAGAATTCGAAAATAGGAGATCAGAATTTTGCTCACTTGAATGTGCCATGAATTATTCTGAATAAAAAATAATTGGTTTTGGATTGTTCTACCGATATTTTGAATGAGCTAGCCAACCTTTCTTGGCTTTGACGGACTTGAGCTTGTCTTTTTTGGACTTTGCCGCATCTGCCTCCTCTAACGCAACACTTGCATATACTGATGCAAACAACATTACCGCTATTGTGGCAAGAAGTAAAGTCTTGGAGAATGTTTTCATTGAGTATCTTTTGTTCAGATGTTATATGATCATAATTGTAGATTTGCGGTATGCCTTAGTAGAAGCCAAGAACAAACTTGTATCTGCCAATCTCATTCCAGTTGGTATTGTCAAGTTTTCCCTGCTTTGACTTGGCTATTTTTTCTGCTGCGTCTGCGATTGTTGTTATTTTGTATCCCAAAGTATTGCCATTCTTTGCCTTCATGACTGCGCCATATGTACTGCATTCTCCTTTTGGAATGGCCTTGTTTACGCCTTGGTAAATTTTCTCAGTATCCGAGCTTAGAACAACTTCGGCAATTCCCAGACTATAATCATCGGCGCAGACCCACACATGATAAATCCACCAGCCGCTTTTACCTGGGTATGGTTTTACGATTTTTTCTTTGACATACTTGAAATTCTCCTGTTTGTCATAGTTAATTGCCGCGCCAGAAGGGACTACAGTACCTGCGATCATCACAGACATTGCCAATAGAGCAATTCCGAGTATTTTCAGCACTAGCGACCTGCCTCCAGGATTGTCGAGGAATGGTTAGCAATTCTTACAATATTGCAGGATTCGTGGGGGGTTTTTGAAACAGTTGCACAATTGACGCATATTCTCATCGATGTTCTCTTGCAAACAACACATGTGGCCAGCTGTATCAGGGCGCCATCGCACTTTTCGCACGCATAAAACAATTTTTTCATGAGGCTCTCATAGCTGAACAGTTTTTCTCTTACATGATCAGGAATTGATGGATCACTGTTAATCTGAATGTTTGTTTTCATGGATTTGTTTAGTGGTTTTGTTATTAGTCAATTAATGATGGTTTGCGGTATGCCTTTTTGTTTGTATGAAAACCAGAGTTTAAATGCAAAAAGAGCATCCACTTACTAGTGAAAATCACATACTTGCTGATACTGGCAATCACAGTTTTGTTTTCGGTATATGCAGGACATAGTTATTTTACTTATGAATTTGCAATTGATGAAGCAAAAAAGACAACATTGTTGAGGAGCCAGGCACAGGCAAACAACATCATGCAAGACCTCGATGGGCACATTTATTCAAAAATACTAGAGCTGCAAAGTCTAACAGAAATAAAACAAATTCAGTCATCAGTTATAGAATCTAACCAGAAATTTGATGAATCAGATCTTGTAGAGTTAGAATCTCCTCTAGATATTACACAACATGATAGAACCAAATTAATGAAGAGCATATTTGAGAACAAAATTTCTGCTAGACTCAATGAGTTTGTCTTATCAGACACGAACGAATACAACCTAAATGTTGTAAAAGAACTGTTTGTGACAAACCAATATGGGGCAGTTATTGCCCTTACGACAGGCACGACAGATTACATACAAGCAGATGAGGAATGGTGGCAAATTACAAAAAACAAACAGAGTTTTGTGGGCAAGATGGAATACGACAAGAATTATGATGATTATGTAGTCCCATTTGCATTTCCCATTCTGGATGAATCTTCAAACTATATCGGAACGCTGAGAATTACAGTTAGTTATCATGTCTTATTGGAAGACTTCCTAAATGATGCTGATGTGCTAAACGAAGCAAGAAAAAACGTCATACTTGTCGACAATGATGGTCAGGCCATATACAAAAACGGGCAAATATTCCCGTCTAATTCAAAAATAGAATATTTTTCCAGATTCACAACAGATAATGATAGTTTTGAGATCGGTTATCCAGATATCATCTTTGTGTCTTATGCAACATCAATAGGATATAGAGACTTTAGAGGATTTGACTGGGTTGTTGTAATAGAGCAAGACTCCTCAGTAGTAGAAGGATTTGAGACGCTTGAGAGGAACTTTTTGATCTCAACGTTACTCGGAATAATATCTGCCACGGCTCTTGGAATAGTTCTGTCCCGTTTTGTTACAAATCCTCTTGCTAGGCTTTCAAAGATCACAGTGCTTCTTGGAAGGGGAGATTTTGATGCAAAGATACAGAAAAGCAAAATTACAGAGATAAACACCATAATGAATTCTTTTAGAGAAATGGAAGTTTCCTTAAAGAAATTATTTGAAACAGAGAAAAAGCTGTCCGAAGCAAATGCACGCATAAAAAACGAAAGACTGACTGCAATAGGAGAGCTTTCTGCAAGCATGGCTCACGACATGAAAAACCCTCTTGGCACAATCCGCACTGGAATGGACATCATAAAGAGAAACGTCGGATCCAATCCAGAAATAGACACAGTCATACAAAGAATGGATAGGGCAGTTTCTCGCATGTCGCATCAGGTGGAAGACGTTCTAAATTACTTGAGAAAAACACCACTTTTGATCAAGCCTGCGTCCATAAGATCAATTATTAAATCAGCAATACAATCGCTAGAGGTTCCAAAAGAAGTGCAGATTTCCATAGAGGGACAAGACATCACAATAGACTGCGATGAGAAAAAAATGGAAATATTATTTATCAACTTGATTTTAAATTCTATTCAGGCAACAGATCAAGACAAGGGCAAAATTACAATTAAAATCAAACAAAACAACAACAATGCCATAATTGAGATTGAGGATAATGGCCCTGGAATTGAGGAAAAAATAATTCCAGATGTTTTCAAACCACTAGTTACGACAAAACAAAAAGGAACTGGTCTTGGCCTTGCCAGCTGCAAAAATATCGTAGAGCAACACAATGGCTCCATTTCATTTCAGAATGACCCAACTATCTTTACCATAACTATACCAATTACACAAGAAATGAAAAACTCGTAAGCAAGTTTTTTATGAGAAGAAAAACCAAGTAATGTAGTGTCCGGCCAAAAGACAATTCTAATTGTAGACGATGATGTAGATCTGCTAGAAAACACCGCCTTTATGATCAAGGGCATGGGTCACAATGTATTTACTGCAAAGGACGGAGATGATGGAGTGACTAAATACAAGGACATAAGGCCAGACTTGACATTTATGGACATAAGAATGCCAAAAATGGATGGCTATGATGCATTTCTTAAGATAAGGCAACACGACTCGAGTGCCAAAGTGATTCTAATTACGGCATACAATCAGGACGAAAAGAAATACCTCAAGGCAAAGAGCCTAGGCCTAATTGAGGCAATATCAAAGCCATATTCATTTGAGATACTAGAAGGCCTAATCAACAAGCACGCCTAATGTTTTGCTAGCTTTTTCATTACAGTAAATCTGTCTTGGTAGAACTGGATGGATTCTTCCACAAATCCATAATACCAGTCTTTGATTTGTTTGTCTTCAAAGATTTTTTTGAGTTTTGTATTGTCCAATCCCGCTTGTTTTGATCCTGAGGGCAAAAACAGATGCGTGTAAAACCAATAAGAAAGCTGGTCTGCAAGTTTTTTTTCTTCTATTGACTCAAAGAATTCCTGGTATTTTATTGACAGATACGTTAAAAGCTCAAAAACTGGGAATTTTGAGAGCTTTGTTACCTGAATATTATCTAAAAACATGCCACCTGCCAGGGTTTTTAATCTGTATACATCATTTGACACAATTGATTTGAGATACTCCCATTTTCCAAACATCATTGGTAGAACATTAGAGTAATGGTGCGCCATTTTGTCAATTTCCTTATTTGTAAGCTCCAAAACATCAAGGCAGTATAGAATACCATGGACGGAGAGCCTATAGACATCGGCCGGGCCGCGGTTATAGTTCTTGCCATCGGTCACCACAAGACCAACATCTAAAACTCCTGGAGAATGTTTTCCGCGATCTTTTCTCCCTTTTAACAAGCGGCGATATTCTTTTTCTTTAGTTCTAATATTTGTGATATCATCGTTTAATGCTATTTTTGCCATGCCCCATGTTGTGAGGGATCCATGCAAAGCCAGAATTTCCAACATTTTCTGAACATTAGAATGATGTTTTATTGCGGATTTTCTTCTAAAGGAATAATTTCCAAAAAGACGTTTTGCCATAGGCAGAACATATAGCTTGTAAGATTGCAAATTTCCATAAACTATGGGCTCATCAAGCATACCGCAAAAAGGCAGATTCTACTAATAATACTTTCTAAGAATTTACTTTAGGTACAATATTTTACAAAAAAGGCATGCCGCAAACCATCATTAATTGACTAATAATATCATTGTGTACGAACACTATGAAAAGTTACTACATACTACAAACAGTCAACAAGAGATCTGCTCAAGATACATTAAATGAAAGCAAAGCAAAATTACAAAAATGCAAATCATGCAGTGGAATACTAGAAGAGATCAATTTTTGTACAGAATGCAAATTAGCAATTTTCTTAAAATGTACCACCTGTGATAAAAAAGAATACGCGGATTTGCACGAGTTTTGTTATTGTCAGCTAGATATACTCACCACAATTTGAGGATCAAAAATAAATACAAAGAAAGAGTAACTCTACCCATGAAACTTTTGCTTGTAGTTATTTTATCGGCGGCTTTTGGTACGCTTTTACTAGAGGAAGCACGTGGTGACGCAATACACCCCCTAGTACAAGTCCACATGGGCATACCGCCAAATGAAGTAGTATGTAATGAAGATCTTGTGAAGCTTGTTGATTCTGAAAAGACCAGAGTCATTTGTGTCAAAGAATCATCAGTGGATATATTTGCAAGAGGCGGATGGGAAAGACTACCGGATTCTGAGCCAAGTGTGACAGAAATTAAAGATATAATCAAGACAATTTCAATTACAAAGGCTGAGTCTATTGGAGTAAAGAAGAGTTCCACATCCATATACAACTATATCTTTGAAGTATGTGCTGGATCAGTAACACTTGTTGCCCCAGAAATCCTAATCAAAACCGACCTCGATACAAAGACAATCACGCTGTCACAAGACATTCCGGCTAACTCGTGCAGAATGTCGTCTGCTACAGTAACTGCGATTAATTCAAGTTCAATAACGGCAAGCCTAACAAACCAGGACGATATTGTGTCAAAAATAGCATCAATAAACGACAAGATCACCAGTCTCAATCAGCAACTTGAAGCAGAAAAAGAGACCTTGGCCTCAATACTGCTTGAACAAAACACTGATGAGAAAAAGGCAAAGATAGGAGAATCCACTACCAAGATCACCTCATTGCGACAAGCAATTAACGATCTTAGGGACGACATAGCCAGATACAACCTAGTATTGTATGGACAAAAATCGAAAACAGATCTACCAAAGACATCGTTTACCGGCTCGGAGATATCCGGAAATCATGTCAAGATAATATCTGCCCTACCATCTAAGACAAAGGGAGTTTGGGATGTAGTACTGGAAGTATGTGCAGGAAGGGAATCGATTTCTGATCCCATAATCAAGGTCACAACAGACACGGTCGATACGACTTTGAAGCTTACAAAAATAGCATCAAATTCTTGTTACAAGACAGGAACAAAAGTAGAAGCAAATTCCTCTTCTAGTATATCTCTCAAGTTTTCGGATGTGACATTTGAGATAGCCAGACTTCAAGGATTGATAAAAGACATGGAGGCAAAACTGGCTACAAAAAGAGGCGAGCTTGCTGACTTGACAAATACTGTCAATCCAGATCCCAAAAAGATCCACAAAGTAACCAACGAGGTCATTTCATTAAGGGAAGATATAGTCAGAGCAAAGTCAAGCCTGTACCAAAACATCTACAATGCATATAAAAATTAAAAATCATAACAAGTTCAATTAAACAAACCAAATTCTGTTTTAAAAATAAAATGTCATCAACAAGATGACGTGTTGGCCACGACTTGTGGCCACACTCTGCATTTTAGCACAAGTGGTTTTCTGCTCTCGTCAAAAATGCACGGTACCTTAGAGTCAGAACAAATCATGCATTTGATTCCATTTGTTGCAAGATTTGTTTCTTTTTTTGACGGCAATCCTGCAATCAGAATTTTTTCTGGTACAGATTGTTGTTTGTAGACTTGAATTGTTGACATGATGTTAGTACAATAGCGAATAATATGAGCCTGTATACCGTATTGCGGTATGCCTTAACATGTAAGTTGACAAAATTTATTCATAATTCAGCACAGTCATGTTTAGCTAATTTGAAAATATATGCATAAACTTAAAAAACTAAAATAAATAAAAAAGAGGTTTTACATTCTGTATGTTTTTTTGATATACATGGATGCTTTTTGTTCTTCCATGATTTTCTGTATTGATCTGATTTCTTCTGTCTTCAAATTCTTGAACTTTGTTGTTGTATCTGATTTGTCTGCAGACTTTATTACTGGATTAGATGATGTTTTTAGACCATAGCTTTTTGGTGATAGTTTGTCATCTGTTGATGCCTTTTTTGCTTCAGCAACAGATATTGATGAAGATACTAATGAGACAGCGAGAATTGCTACGATTGCAGAAATTTTTAATGACTTCACCGAATCACCTCCTATGACTTCTCATTCTTCTCAGATGTGAGAGAGTGATTTACTTGCATAACAATATTGTATTAATTTGATATTAGTGAATATACATCCGTATGCGGTATGCCTTATTTTTACACAAATATAGAGCTAGGCATGCCGCATTTCTGCATCTACTTCTTTATACGAAAATAACTCACGGTCTGTGAAATGCCAGACGAACATTGCAGAAAATGTGGTAATGTGCAAATGACTTGCTCTTTGTGTGCCAAATGCAGATGCGGAACGCAAAGGATCTGTATTGCGTGTGGACATAGAACACTAGAACAATTTCATGTAGATTGTTTTTACGATCTAGAATGTGTTCAAGTGATCATGCCTCGTAAAATAGAATATGCCTTATAGAAAAGGCACGCCGCAAATCCACAATTATGCACTAATAATATGATTTAACAGAAATCATGGACACAAACCAAGATGTTAGGGATCCTAGTATGTGCTCAATTCCAAATGAAGCCTTCAATTCACTTTCATTTGGTTTTGACAAAGCCTGACCCAATGGTTTGTGCTCCAACTTGTTATCTATTGAACTGAAAACGAGGCAGAGCCAATTAGTACATTGTTGTATCGCGCAGAGACAATGTATTTGCCTGCCTGCCAGCTCGAATCAATCATCATTGGGACAGTGAACTGGCCCTTGTTTGTGAGAATCCCTTTTAGATCATATGATGTGCCGTCCGGTCTGACTATGGTAAGAATGACATATGTGCCTGTCTTAAAATCGTCAATTTTGCCTGAGATTTTTGCTTGCGTTGTCTGGTAGGACTGTTTTGAGAATGTCGGTGCGCTGATTTGTATCGTTCCACCCTTTTGGATTGGTTCGGGCTCTGGGTCTGGCACTGCAGAGACAATTGTAGGTGTTTCTGGTGCGCTAATTTGCACCTGCATTATTCCGTTTTGGATTAGGTACTGCAAGCCAGAGACAAATTCTGCATCAGAGATCGTTCCCTGGGACCACCACCTTGCATTGCTTTTGACCCAATATGGAATGGTTTGTGAGCTTGCTTGGCCTTGGGATGTTTGCGGTATTGTGATTAGGTCATGCTCTATCATGTATTTTATTCCGCCCACAAATTCTGAATCGGAAATTGTACCTTCTGCCCACCATTTCCCCAGGTCCTTGACCCAGTCTGGAATGGAGATTTGTTGTGGTACATGTTTTGGTGTGGGTTTTGGTGCAGGGTTTGTTGTGGCGCCTTCCTTTCCAAACACATAGAGCCAGACGATTCCGTTTCTGGTCTTGTCGTTGAGTGAGCCGGAAATGTAAATGTCATTTTTTTGCGAATTTATCTGAATGTCTGCTATATTGTAGGATCTTGCAGAGATGTTGATTCCAGACTTTACATATTGCGGGTAATCGTATAGCGAGCCGACCAGCTTTGAGAATGTCCCTGAGCTTGTCTGGTCTGGCGTTATCTCTTCTACCTTGAAGAATCCTCCTTTTCCCTCAATTAGCCTTTTTGCGAATTCGGTCTGCAGTGGTGTGATGACTTGGTGGTTTGCATCTGTATAGGAATAGTCCAGGTCTTGCTGAATTGGGGTGTTGCAGGTGTGGTCTTGCCATGCTGACGACGACTTTATTGCATCAATCATCAGCTGGCCGTGCAGTAACTCGTGATAATACACCACCAGGTCTTCTATCTTTTTGATCTCTGGATCTTTTTCTGTGCTTGCTGCAAGTGCCACGGAATTTAGCATCAGCTCGTTGTTGCAGTTTATGGTCATCTTTCCATTTGATATTGTAATAGAGCACTTCCAGACATAGATTCCCCCAGTGATAGCACCGCCCTGGTGGGCAATTGAGGAATCAAATTTTGCAAGCCTTGTTTGGATTGTTGCATTAACAGAGCTGTAGGTTTCTCCCTGGTCGCATGGAAAATAATACGTAATTGGTGCGGAAAACGAGTTTATCGTATCAGTGACGTCTTTTTTTGGAATTGTGATTTGCTCAAACTCTGACTTTAGCGTATTGTACAATGCCTGTTCTTGTGGGGTGGGCTCAACATATGCGCCAAAGGCGGCAGGAATAGCAGACAAAATTGCAAGTGTGACTGCCAGTCCTACAAAGTTCAATTCTAGGAATTGTTTTTGTTATTTGCTACTTAAGACTTGGGATGTTTTGTGCAGTGAACTATTCCACGTAATGATGGTGTATCAGATTATCATAGAACCGCACTGACTTGATGTTGACAAATTCTAGCATTCCATATCTGGATAATTCCCTGCCAAAGCCGCTCTGCTTTATTCCGCCAAAGGGAACTCGAGGATCAGATATCACCACATTATTGACTGTGACGATTCCGGATTCTATTTGGCGAGACAGTGCCTCTGCCTTGTTTAGGTTCTCAGTCCAGATGGAAGCGCCTAGGCCAAACTCGGAGCTGTTTGCCAGCTTGATTGCCTCTTTTTCGTCCTCTACTATGGTAATTGGCGCAATTGGTCCAAAGGTTTCCTCCTTTGCTATTCGCATGTCCGGCTTTATCCCAGAGAGAATGGTTGGTTTGTAATAGTATCCCTTGGAGTGGGCTCGCTCACCACCCAGAAGAATTGTAGCGCCCTTGGCTCTGGCGTCATCCACCATGCCTGAGATGTTCTCAAGTGCGTCCCGGTTTACCAGCGGCCCAATGTCGGATTCAATCTGCATCGGATCGCCCACAGTCAATCTTGATGTGTTATAGACGAATTTTTCAATGAATTCGTTTGCCACTTTTTTTGATACAAAAAATCTCTTTGATGCAATACAGGACTGGCCACAATTGATGAACCTGCCCTTTACTGCGCCGTTTGCTGCCTTTTCCACGTTTGCATCATCTAAAACAATGAATGGATCAGAGCCGCCCAATTCCAGTACACATTTTTTTAGTTGCGATGCAGCACGCTGGCCAACCATTGCGCCAATTTTTGTACTACCGGTAAATGTTACTGCATTCACATCGGAATCAATTAGGTGGTTTGCCGACTCGGAGCTGCCAACTATGGTCTGAAATGCTCCCTCTGGAAAGCCGATCTCTGAGAATGCTCGCTCTAATTCCAGGCCGCACTGTAAAGTGACACTTGATGGCTTCATCACTATGGTGTTTCCCGCCATAAGACATGGGGCTGCAAATCGTAATGCCTGCCAGTACGGGAAATTCCATGGCATAATAGATGCTACAATTCCTAATGGCTCAAATCGAATGAAGCTCTTGCGAGCATCCGTATTGAGCACTTCTTCGTGGATGAACGTGCTGCCATGATCTGCATAATACTCCATTGCCCAGGCGCACTTTTCCACCTCGGAGATTGCCTCTTTGAGTACCTTGCCCATTTCCCTTGTGGCAACTTCTGCAAGCTGGGTTTTGTTTTTGCGAAGAAACGATACTAAATCATAGATGAGTGCCTTTCTTTTTTCATAGTCTTTTTTCCATTCTGAAAATGTTGATTTTGCAACTTTGACCTTTTGCTGGACCTGCTCTTTTGACATGGCCTCATAGGACTGGATTGGTTCTTCTGTTGCGGGATTGATTGTGGTCAGCTTCACGCACGATTATCACGCATGGGTCTAATTAAATATGGTGCTAATTACCATTAGTTACCAATTACTACCAAATGTTTAAATACCACACATTGGTTGTAATAACCAATGGATGGAAAAAAATACCAAGCCCCGAGAAAGGACCAGGTAGACTATCCTCCACAACAAAAGGTGCAAAAAATGACAACAAACGAAACAACAAAAGACGTGTTTTCAGTATACACCAAGAGCTTTGACAAGCTAAAGACCGCATTAGACAAATCTGCTGCACAATCACTACAGTCGTACACAAGCCTAAACCAGGAGCTAGTAACTTCTTGGACTAACTTTGTGCACACTGCAGTAACAATCCAGCAAAGCGTAGCCAACAAAGTTGGTATCAACTATTCTTTGCCAGAACAAACAATCACAGCAGTATCTGATGCGACAGAGGCATTTGTAAAGGCAGTCGAGACAAACAACAAAGTTGTCCAGACAGCATTTGATGCAACAATCCAAAACGTAAAGACAATCAACCAAAACGCATCAGCCTTTGCAGACATGGGTCAAAACATCGTTAACTCTTGGATTAGTGCCTGGAAACCACGAAACTAAATTTACTCTCTTTTTTCTTTTTTTATTCTAGATCTGAATATCGGCATGATTTTTGTAAGAATTAGAATAATTTTGCAAGAAAAGATCAGAAATCACAAAATAAGGTTTAACATTTTCTACACAAAATGTGCCGTATGAAGACCAAACCAGATAATACTGCGACTATACAATACAGAATCGGCATCGGTAGCTGTCGCCAAAGTACAATCCCGTTTTTGGCCTTAAGCTAGGGGTGCCGGATTTTTTTGCACTACTTGGCTTGCTTTTGGATCTTGTCTAGCGCTTCCTTTGATTTTGCCTCTGCATCTTTTGCAAAGTTCTTCCAGACGTTTTGCCAGTTGTCGAAAAACGCCTTGAATGATACGAATCCCGACTCTTTCCAGAGGTCCTCCCATGCTTTTTGCGACCACTGATATGGATTTTGCTCAAACTGCTTTGCCATGTTTTGCCAGATCTCGTTGTATTTTTTCATCTCCTCAAAGTTGGACGACTTGAGTGCCTGCTCAAAGCCCTGGATGTACAGCTTGAACGCACTTGTTGCTTGCTCCTGCATTGCCTGAAATGACTTTGCCCACAGATCGGTTGCCTTGGCATATGCATCTAGCATATCGTTTTGCTTTTGGTCTTTTTCCATGAAATGATAGAAACATTGTTACAAAAATAGTTGTTGATGATTATTTTTTGAGATTGCCTAATGAACTGACTGCCAGCAACAACACTCAGACCAGGTACATCTTGGGCATTCTTTTGTCGATTTTGCTATTTTACATTCAGAGCAAGAGCAGCTACAGTCAGCGCACTTGATTTTCATTATATCATTATTGTTGTAATTGCTTTAGAACCTTGGGGTGGAGAACTTGCTTTATGGTCCTTGACTTGCCGTCCGCAAATACATCACCGCAACAATACTTCATGGAAAACTCCGCCATCTGTATGAGAATCGGGGTTAGGGCATGCCCTTTTTCGGTCATGGCATATTCAACTCTTGGTGGGGTTTCAGGATAGATCTTTCTAGTAATTAGACCGTCTTTTTCCATTTCGCGCAGTCGTACGGAAAGTGTTTTTGGGTTTATCCCCTCAATAGAGTCCAGAAACTGGTTAAACCTGGTTTGCTTAAACATAGTCATGTTTCGAATTATGTGCATTGCGAATTTTTTGCCCATCAGCTTTACTGTGGTGTCCACGGGACATGCCTTGATGGCACAGCAGCTTGGGTTTAGAAATTCTTCGTATTCGTGCTTCAACTTACCGTTTCCTCACTTACTTTCTGTTTAGAAACTTTCTATGTTAAATACTTACCTTTCTATAGCAACTACAAGGAAGTAACTAACTATGGAATGTACAGACGGAACATGCAAAATGGAAAGCATAGAATCTTGCGCTTGTGGCTCTAGCAAGTCATATGAGCAATGTTGCGGATGCGACACAGTCGATCCGGTAGAACATGCAATGATGGCTTGGCACAAGGCGTTCTTTGCTGCGCACAATGATGCAATGGCCGAGAGAATGAGAAAGAGGATAGAGACATCCTACGGCCCAGTTATGGACAAGGCAGCTGACGCTGTCTTTGAAGCAATTGGCAAGGTTTGGAGCTCCATGCTCACTCAGTCCGAGGCAAAAAAAGAAGTCGCATCAAAGCTGCAAAAAATATTCTCTGAAGCAAATAAGAGATAGCAAATTCCCCAATCCCCTGCTATCTCTTATTTTCTTTTTTTTTTATGAATAAGACCGTCACTGGCAGACTGTATGCCAATAGCAATTAGTAGACCAAGCTTCCAGCGTGCCAGTGACTTTGGTTACGGGTTTGGGCAAAACATGGCTGTTTTACACCAAGTTGGGTTAAAGTAAAATCTATTAAAATTGGCCGAAGATTTTGTAATCTTGTTCTAAAATTATGAAATCGCCATTTCAGATGAGCTAAACAGTTGTAGCTTTAATGGACTAGCAATACCGGGCATTGTGCATTCTCAGAGACGGCTCGCGAGACACTTCCCAGCGTTTTGATTTTTTTGATGCCGTGCAAGCCTTGGCTTCCCATTATTATCAGGTCCATTCTTCTTCCTTTTGCGAATCTAAGAATTGTCTCTTTTGGTGAGCCCTTGATGAGATCATAATCAGCGGATGCTCCTTGTTCTTTGCAGTCCATTACTTTGTTACGCAGTTCTAGCTCTATTGAGGACAACGATTTGTGGGGCTTTTTAGAATCAGTTACTGTCCTGGTAAGCCTTGGCGGCAAGTCCTTGTCCAAGACAGTTAGGAACCACAGCTCAGAGTCGAATTTTTTTGATATTTCAATTGCCACATCTAGTGCTTTTTTGGAGAAATTTGAGCTGTCATATGGAACAAGAATTCTCTTAAACACACAACATACAAGAAACAACCAAATTAAATCATTTTTTATTAGATTCGGAATTGGAACATTCCAGAGTTCGCGCTGTGTCAATCTACAGGGATCATTTTGCAGAGCAGATCAGCTAAGAGCGGTTTACTGAGTTTCCTCGGCTGGCTTTATTTTCCTAAAATTCACATACAGGCCAATGTCATATGCAATTTTTAGAACGCCGCCAATGACAAATGGTGCAGACAGCCACAGTGACTGGATAATCATTCCAGTAATAGACGGACTGACTGCTTGGGCAATGTTTCGTGAGGTGTTTGTTATGCCTGCAGCTGCAGTTCTTTCTTTGTCATTTACTATGGCAACAATGTATGATTGTCGTGTAGGCACATCCATTTGTGAAATGCTCATTCTTGCCAGATACAATCCAAGGGCGATTGGAAATATTGGAGCAAATGCAACCAAGATGAGCAATACATTTGATGCAATGTGTGTGGTCACCATTGTGTTAATGAGGCCTATCTTTCCAGCAATCTTTGTTGCAGCCAAAAACGATAAAGCGGTAAGAACTCCAGCTATTGAGAATATCATTGCCAAAATGGGCAGATCTACTCCAAACCTTGTAAAAAACCAGTACGATACAATGCTCTGTATTACAAAGCCACCTGCAAACGAGTCAACTGCAAAAAGAGCAGACAGTTTTCCAATACGTTTTTTCGACTCTGCAGACAGCGTATTTGGATGCTCTTTTTTATCTGCAGGGTCTGCCCTGAGTTCAATATTCTTTGATAACAGAAAATAGATCACAGTTACCGCAACAGCAATCACACTATAAAGAAGAAAAAGCGGCTTGATTGAATCAATCTGACCAAACCCAAATGCTTGTCCTATGAATTCTGGCAATCCCGACAACAAGACGCCTGCTGCCATTGCAAGTGTCCCAACTGTATTGTAAATGGCAAAAGCTGTTGTTCTTTTTTTGGCGTCATTGACTGTTTGCGGCAATACTGACTGCTCTATTGAGAGAAACGCGCCTGTTTCCGAGCCTGTGACGTTTATTGTTCCAATTAATGCAGCTACAATTAATGCCACAAAGTTATTCGTAGCAAGAAAGATTGCACCAGACACACCCATCAAAATACCATAAATAATCAGGATTTTTTTGCGCCCAATTCTGTCAGCGTAAAAACTAGCCAGCAAGGTAAAGATTACACTATTGACAAGAGTTGCGCTAAGAACAATACCAATTTGGATTTCACTGAATCCAGCTAATTTCAGATAGATTCCAATTATGATGCTCAAAAACCCATAAGCAAATGCCCTAGCTATTCTGGCAGATAGAATCAATTTCCCATCTTTGGAGAGCCAGTCTAGCGACAACATACACTAGTCTTTTATCTCGTTCACCATTATTCTTCTTTTTTGCAGTTTTGATTTGTTATAGGCTAGAATATTTCGTGGTGCGCAGGTTCACATGATGCCAAGCTTGAGCCCGACAAGAGATCCTCCCGCGTACCAGCGTGTATAACATACGTAATGGTACAATTAAAGGAACACTACTGATTCATACGATCAAATCGTACTTGACTAGATTTTTACAACATGAGTGACATCAGATATGGTGATTATTCCCTTTGATGTGGAATTTGCATTCTTTTTTATCGCATCAACTACCTCATCCACCCGATCGTCTTCTACCACGGTAACAATGCAGTCGATTAGATTGTAGGATTGTTCTTCTAGCCTTGTACCTCTGGATGTGTGAATTTTTGCGCGCTCTGCAGTACCTCGTCCTCGTGCATAAAATACTGTTAGTCCACCAACTCCTGCCTTTTCTACTGCCTCAACTACTCGCTCTAGCTTGCCAAACTGGAAAAACGCCTCGACTCTCTTCATTGAAATGAAGCGTGCAACCTTGAATTTAACAGGTCAGATCGATTATCAAAGGTGATAATTTCGCACTAACGATTTTTCCCAAATGGCCCCTGATGATCAGGCAGGCAGCACTTGCATTCCTTTAGATAACACTCGGATTGCTTTTCATGCCCGCATGAGCCACAATCGCACGGTTTGTTGTTTGCCATTGCACCACAAAACAGTTCATTGTTTTTATTTTGATATGCAGCGAAACAGTTTTGAGAATCGGGTGCAGACATTAAATAGTTGACAGCGCACTGCCAGTGCTCTTTTTGCAAATGCAGGGAACAAGTCATTGTACCAGACAAGGACGGCAAGTACATCTGCTCAAGCTGTAGGCTTGGCAAGCATGGGCACAAAGACTAGATGTCATCTATTGTGATTTTGACTTGCTTTCCCTCATAATTTTTGATTACTTCCTTTACCTTGTCGGTTGGAACTATGATTATTCGCCTTTGATTTCCATTGGTGTCGCTGCCTGACTTTGCAAGTTTGGTAACAAACGACGTTGCCATGAATATCATGCCATGGGCCAGTATATAATTATGTATAATTGTGCACAATGTATAAATATGCAAGATGATGTATAATTGTGTATAATTTGATGGTCATAAAGCACAAGGTTTCAGAATGTCAGGAACACATTCTGGTAAATGATGAAGAGCACGGTGAGATTCTTTGCGCAAAATGCGGCCGTGTCATACAAGACAAAACAGAAGAAGCCGGAGCAGAGTGGAGATCATTTGAGAATCAGCCAGACAGAGGTAGGACTGGCGATGGTACATGTCTTAGCAAACACGACATGGGCCTTGCAACAATAATCAGCCGCTCAAACAAGGACGTCACAGGAAAACCACTATCTGTTGGAATGAAAAACACAATTGAGCGACTTCGGATGTGGGATAATAGAAGTCAGGCATATTCGGCAGGTGATAGAAATCTCCGACAGGCATTCAGCCAGTTATTGTCACTAAAAGAAAAACTCGGCCTATCCGACGCAGTAATAGAAAAGACGGCCTACATTTACAGAAAAGCTCATGAAAAAAAGATAACTCGTGGCAGGCCAATTTCGGCATTTTTGTGCGCCACTCTATATGCAGCGTGCAGAGAGACGGAAACTCCAAGAACCCTAAAGGAAATAAGCAAATCAAGCATGGTCAAAGTAAAGCAGATCAACAAGTGCTACAGGATACTAGTGGAGAGATTTGATCTGAGAATGCCGCTAGTCGACCCCATTGTGTGCGTTTCAAGAATAGCAAACAAGGCAGGAGTATCAGAAAAGACAAAACGCGAGGCTGCAAACATTCTCAAAGAATATGAAAGAAAGGAAACCACTGCAGGCAAAAGCCCGATGGTCGTTGCGGCAACTGCAGTATACATTGCCACTCTGAAAAACAACGATGGCTTTACCCAAAGAGACATTGCGCAGGCGGCAAATGTAACCGAGGTTGCAATCAGAAATAGAACCGCGTCAATTAGGTGTGCAATAGGCCTAGCCTAGGCATTCTTTAGACTCATACAAACATCATGGAAGTCGACTCCCAAGGTTTGCAAATCTAGAGAATGTTTTTGCCGCTTTGCTTTGTGGCAATGTCAAATGCCTCTTCTACGTTTGTGACAAAGATCTTGCCGTCACCTGCAGTGCCTGTGCTAACGGCATTCATTATTGCGTTCACGACTGTGCCCACCTTTGAATCATCGACTACGGTCATTATTGTGGCAATTCTATTGTAGGCAGCCTCAAATTTGGCAGTTCCTCTGGATCCTTGCAACATTGGTCGTTCTCCAGAGCCTATTCCGCGAGATTGGGTGATTGTTACTCCTCCCACTTCGCTTATCTTTAATGCGTTAACGACATTGCTAAGCTTGTCTTCCTGTATTATTGCCTCGATCCTCTTCATAGGTAAAAGAGCGAAATTGCAATTTAAAATACAAATAGCCGATTATCAGATTTGAGCATCTCTGATTTTCAAGACAGAAAATTATGTCTCGATTTTTTATAGACAAACGCAAGAAATGTCTCATTGACCACCGCAAAAGACCTAATGAAGCAACCAATTACTGTTGATAGAGCAGCAAGCGTTGCAGACGCTCTACGAAAAATGGTAAACGACGACATTAGCCGCGTTCTAATTAGCGACAATGGTGAGCCAATAGGAGTAGCAACTGAACGCGATGTTGGGCTTTTCTTGCTAACAGAGCAGACAGAGAGAAAGATTGACGCAGTTCCAATTACAGAATTAATGAGTAAGCTGGTAACGGTAAATCACATTACAAGCATAGAGGACTGCGCCCAAATAATGGCAGAGCGAGACATTGGCTCACTTGGCGTCAATTTCAATGGAAAAACTCAGGGGATCATAACAAGAACGGATCTTACCAGATATTACATTACAAAGTTTGTCGGAGAAAAACGCGTAGGCGATGTCATGACAATTTCTTTTGTGTCATGTTATGAGAACGATCCATTATACGAAGCACTCTCCAGCATGGTAAGCCAAAAGGTATCTAGAATCATAGTCAAAAACGCGGCAGAAAAGCCAGTTGGCGTCATGTCATTTAGGGATTTATTCAGACTATCAATGGTTTTAGGAAAGGAAGAAGAAATTGTGGATAATTCGTCAGGAATTACTGTTCTCTTTTCAAGAAAAGGCCTGATCTCAAAGACAGGCTTTGGCGCAACAGCACAAGTAAAGGAGGCAATGACTCTCAACATGATAACAGTAGAGCATGACGATGACTTAACCATGGCATGCACCACTTTGATTGAAAATGACATTAATGCAGCTGCAGTTTTGGTCAACGGCAAGCTTACCGGAATTCTCAGTAAAACAGATGTGGTTCGGGCAATTGCCGCAATTTCCAAAAAGAAAAAGGACACGATCTAATATGGGGCTATTTGAAAATCTTCTAGTTCCAGTTGATGGCTCTATTGCATCGCTCAAGGCGCTAAACAGCGCAATAGAAATTTCACAAATGTCTGGAGCACAGATCACAATACTGCATGTCATACCGGCAGTCGAAGAAAGTCCCAAGTCAAGAATGACTGCGTTTGAAAAGCAATTGGAAAAGCAGGGTCAGGATATCTTAGATGACGCCGCATCCATTGCAAAAAAGCAAAAAGTCAAGTTCAAGACCAGTCTTCTCAAGGACTCGCCTGGACATGCAATTGTCAGGCTGGCAAAAAAGGGCAAGTTTGATCACGTCATAATGAGCACTACAGGTACAGGCTCTGCACAAGACGACATGTTAGGAAGTGTTTCAAACTATGTTGTGCACAAATCAGAGATCCCAGTGTATTTGATAAGATAATATTATTTCGGGTTGGTAATTAGATAATAAACAACCGGACCTACAAAAATTGCTGCAAGTCCTATTCCAGAAATAATCCAAGTCAGTTTCTTTCTGTCCATCATGCCAAGTTTGGTTTTTGGCCAGTATAATTATTATTGTAAATTTCAGACGTGATATTTACTCGGCTGAAAGCAAGTCCTTTACATGGCGGCAATACGCATCGACTAGGACCACGTTTCCCTGCCGAATTATGAGCTGGACTATCTCGTCGCTTACTTTGACCAAATCTGGATCTAATTAGAAGATCAACGATATAACTCGTTATTTGATTATCATCTTTCTTTTGGCTTGTGCTGAGCTTCTTCGTCTAGCTTGAATTCTTCCTCATCGGCATATGCCTGCTCCGCATGCTCGCCAATGTCTAGGCCAATTTCCTCTACTTCCTTTGATACTCTAATTCCGATTAGGAACTTGATTACCTTGAGTATGGCAAATGTTCCTCCAAACCCTAGTGCAGCTGCAACAGCTACGCCTATTCCTTGAATGACTATTTGCATCGGGTTGCCAAAGAGCAATCCGTTTGGTCCGCCCGGGTTGATTGCAGCAGACGCAAAGATTCCAATTGCCAGAGATCCAATGATTCCAGCTATACCGTGGACTGAGCTGACATCCAGCGCATCATCAATTTTGAATCTGTCTTTGATTAACAATACACCGCAATACGACGCAAGGCCAATTGCAATACCAATTACAAACGAGTGCTCTACGCTAACATAGCCAGACGCCGGCGTGATTCCTGCAAGGCCTGCAATGGCGCCGTTGATTGCAGCTATTACGCTTGGCTTGCCTGTTCTCATCCATGACAATCCAACCCAGATCAGGGCAGAAATGGACGATGCCATGTGAGTGACAATCACAGTGTTTCCAGCTACTCCGCCAGAAGACAGTGCGCTTCCTGCGTTGAATCCAAACCATCCCAGCCAGAGTAATGACGAGCCCAAAACAGCGATTGGAATGCTGTGCGGGACCATTATTGCCGGCCCATAGTTCCTTCTCTTGCCTAGAACAATTGCAGCTGCCAGTGCCCCCATGCCGACACTAGTGTGAATTACAATACCTCCTGCAAAGTCAAATACTCCAAGATCACCTAGCCATCCCCCTCCCCAAATCCAGTGAGTCAGCGGATAGTAGATCAGAGCAGACCAGGCCACGATAAATATGATAAATGAAGAAAACTTCATTCTCTCAGCTATAACACCAGTCAAAAGCAACGGCGTGATTGCAGCAAACATTAGCTGGAATTTAGCAAACAACACTCCAGGAATTGTAGGCGCAAATGGAAGCGAGTCGTCCCATGGGACACCTTTCAAGAACACATAGTCCAGGTTGCCTACAATGCCGCCAGTGTCTGGCCCAAACACAAGACTAAATCCAAATACAAACCACATCACGCTAAGTAATGCAAGACCAAAGAAGATCTGCATGAAAATTGAAACTGTGTTTTTTCTTCGCAAAAGGCCAGCTTCGAAGAGGCCCAGAGCCGGAATCATCAACAGAACCAAGCTGCCAGCAATTAGAATCCATGCTGTATCCCCAGAGTCTATTGGCACAGTCGAACCGCATGTTTTTTACTATTTAATCTTGCGTCAAAAATTCATAATTGATTATCATTTGATTATCGAATGTCTCAACTCTGAGATTAGAAAAAAGATATTTTACTGTGTGAGTAATTTGAAAAACACTTGATACGAATCGAAGTCATTTTGCCAAAAAACGAGGTAATGTCAGTAAGCGAGGGCCTCAAGCAAATCAATGTTGGCGGCCTGACAGTGTCAAAAAAGCGAGGCCGCGGAAAAAACCCAGGTCCTGAAATTCACGCAGCAAAGGGAACCGAGGTATTCATTCCCCAGTTCTCAGACAAGTATGTACTTGAAATCATCGTTCCAGAAAACATGGAGGAAAAGGCAATCCAAATAATAAAACAAAATGCCACGCTGGGCAAGATTTTCGTGCACCCAGTCCTTCGCACCTACGACATCAAGACAGGCGCCGAAGGCGAAAAGGCAATCTAGAATTTACCTACCAGCTCTCGCCAGCATGAAAGATGGTACCAGTTCTGTCTATGTAGTATCACTTCCAGATCCGAGAGGGTCGTCTGCTGTTTGCATTTTTGGCATGTAACTGTATGATTTTGTGTTGACATGAAATGAGTTTTTGAGATTTGGCTTAAAATCAGCTGTTTATGCTATACAAAAAACAGTTTTTGCTATACCTTGATAATTCCCTGGCTTACCAGGAACTGGATTCCAGAGACAAAGTCCTTGTCGGTGATTTTTCCATCTGACCAGAATTTTGCGTTGTTCTTTACCCAGTCAGGTATCTGAGTGGAGGCTGTTTTTGCGGCATCTGTCTTTGGGATTTTCACTATTCCCTGCTTTATGAGATACTGGATTCCAGAGACAAAGTCCTTGTCGGTGATTTTTCCATCTGACCAGAATTTTGCGTTGGTTTTGATCCATGCGGGAATTGCCGCTTGCTCTGCAGGGCTTGGCGAAGGCGACGTTTTTGAGCTGACATCAAATGAGAATGTGGCCGGAACAAATGGGTTAAAGTCAGCTAGGCCCCTTCCAGTCAACACCAGTTGTAGTGCGTATTTTCCCTCTGCGGGAATTGTTATTTTTCTAGAGTCGACTCCGCTGGGCACAGATATGCCAAGAGAGGAGCCGGTTCCGGTATTTACGATAAATTCC
This sequence comes from Candidatus Nitrosotenuis aquarius, assembly GCF_002787055.1. NCBI lineage: Archaea > Thermoproteati > Nitrososphaerota > Candidatus Nitrosotenuis > Candidatus Nitrosotenuis aquarius. Next base: position 1,463,127 of record NZ_CP024808.1, on the reverse strand, counting down.
TCGCCCTTGGAGTTTTTGACGCTGTAGGCATATCGCAGATCCTTTGCCAGCAAGCCAGACGGATCATAGAATGCGATTGTAAAAGGCACATCCTTGCTTGCGCCATATCTTGGATCATAGGATATTGTTGCCTTGTAGTTGTTTGAGAACTTGATATCGGCTGTTTTGAGCGCAGAACTTGTATCAGGCGAGATTTGCACTATCATTGTGTGCTTGTCTGTTATTTTTTTTTCTATGATTTTGAGCTCCTCGCCAGATACTGCAAAGTGCAAAACGTTTGTGTCCTTGTTGGTATAAGCATCAAGGCTTAGGCCGCTTGCAAAGATTGGAACTCCGTTTATTGTGCCCTTGAAGCTGTTCACATTTTGAAATGGTGCAAACGATTTTGGGATCTCAATGTCGGTTCTCACCAGTGCAGTGTGTTGCGCATGTTCCCAGTGGAAAGGCATCTCAAACGTTATTGTTTTAGTGGATTCTGAAAACTCGAAATTTGTTATCTTGTCCTGAAATGCACGTACTGTAACCGGTGTTTTGCCGGACGCAGTTGCAAGTGAGAATTGTTGCTCTGACGCAATGTTGATTTTTGTCTCAAATTCAATGTCTTCTGTTGTCTGGGTTTTTGGGTTTGTTGCGCCAATGATTGCAACTTTGACTGTGTATTCTCCCGGCTTGTCAAAGACAGGGCCGCGCATAATTGGGGTGCTGGTTGCAGTAGATTCCAGTGCGCTAGGAACTATTGGGTCCTTGTTTCCCTCGTATTTTGTGCAGCGCCAGACTTCTTTTTCTGTGCACTCTGACTTTGGCTGGACCTTGACTGTCAGCTCGCCGTCTGCATCATAGAACATCTGGGCCGCAAGTAATGTTTCGCCTGAGAATATCTGGACTCGATACGTTACGCGCTCTATGTTGATGTTTGTCTTTGAGTCAAAAAATCTCACGTTTAGCTTGGCAGAGGAGTCCTTTGCAGGATTAAAGTCAACTGGATCAAGGGCGGCAGAAATTGTTACGTCTTTTCCGCCAAAGCTTACTGGCGGCGCAGCTGAGCCTCCATGGTGTTGGGCATATGCCAAATTAACTGTGAAAATTGCCGCCAAAAATGCCGTTAAAATCAAAAACTTGTACAACTAGTCATTTTAGCTTTGAGGCGATATTAAAAACTAGTTCATAACTTGTCTTTACATAATTTCATGACTGATAATCAGACTAGGCTTAAAACTCTGGAATTTCCATTCATATCATATGATTGCAGATCGCATGCTACGCGACCTCCTGCCTATGTCGTTTACCGCGGTTCCCTGCGTTAGCATACAGAGGCAGGCAAAGATAGAAGAGGCAATCGGACTTTTGATTCCGTACCTAGAGTCCATGGCAGACTCGCTAATTGTTACGGGCGACAACAACGAGCCAATCGGAGTAGTCGGAGGGCGGGAAATAGTGGAAAAAATCCTGGCAAATCCATCCCGAAGTGTCTTTGAAGGAGAAATTGAAAAAATAATGTCGCCCGTTGTAACTCGCATCTCCGGCACAAGCACAATTCGAAGCATCATTGAGGACTGGCAAAGAACAGGCAGGGCATTTTCAATACTTCCAAACGCACTGGGAGGATTCTCAGTAATTTCTGCAAGAAAGATGCTCGAAGTTGGCAAAATATCAATGACAGACATGAGAATATCGGAGCTGCCAAAAAAGAAAATCCACACCTTTAGCACAAACTCCACAATAAACGAGGTAATCAATTCAATGCTCAAAAACAAAACCCGCAAGCTGCTCCTGGAAAACACAAACCAGTTTGTCAGCGACAGAATAATAATAGAAAAAATCGCATCTGACCTGAATTATCTTAGAAACACCGGCAACTTTTTGGATTTGCCAGTGACTGGGTTCGGCCTGGAATACGCCAAGGTAATCACCAAGGATATCATGGTAAATGAGCTTGCAAGCATCATGTTTGGAATGCAGCACCCATATGCAGTCTTTCGCGACCAGGTTATCAGCCCGTGGGACATTTGTGTCGCATTGCTTTCCGAGAGAATGCAGGAATACGACTAAATTTGCATTGCGGTGTAGTGCAATGCACGGTACCGCAGTCCTAGTTGTTATATCAAATTCACACCATGCCATATCATGCAAACATTAAGCATACAGGAAGTAGAAAAAAAGGACACGATACTGGGGGCAATCTCGGACAAGTATTCCAGAATAATACTGGAAGCTACAATGAATGTTCCAAAGACAGCGCTAGAGATAAGCACCGAATACAACATTCCAATTTCGACCACATATAGAAGACTTCAGGTCCTGCACGACGCCAAGTTGCTTGCCATTTCCGGCTCCATTAGCGACGATGGGAAAAAGTTCTTCATGTACAAAAGCAAGGTAAAGCAAGTCTCGACGTCCTTCCAAAATGGAATAATTGATGTATCAATTATCCCAAACTAGTTTTTTCTTAATTTTTGTACCAAGACAACGCTGGACACAATAGCTGCCAAGGCAAGGGCAGCAGATGGAAACTCAGGAATCACTCTTGTTCCAACTATCTCTACTTGTTTGGAGCCTTCGGGAAGGACAAAGATCATTGTACGCTTGCCATCCTGTGTGTTGGATTCGTATCCTTTTTCCCCGCCGTCAATTAAAAGGACCAGCCTTTTTCCTTGTGCAGACACCAATTCCTCTGAGAATCGCACCGACATGAGGTCATCTTGGTTTATGTCATCTATGGATATTACCAGTGATTTTCTTTCCTTGTTGATGTCAACCGATGTTATTTGTGCCATAGTATCTTCATTGGAGCTTTCACCTTCTCCTACAGTGCTAAACCTATAGAAAATTGTAAAGCCGGTATCTTCCACGGTGATCTGGTGTTTTTTCATCATCAGTTCCGCAATGTCTGTGTGCTGGACCTGTATTTGGGCAAACGCAATGCCTGGCATGACAGCCAATGCAAACAACAAAACAGATTTCATATCAGAATCGTCTTGTGTCGCCTTCTAGCAGGCCAGACCCATCATGGATTCTATCAATGTGTTTTGAGAGGTCTTCTTTTGATGGAAATTTGGATTCGCAGTAAGGACATGTGAACTGTTTTCCCATGGGAATAGTTTTGTGATTTTGTTATTTGAAAGGGCTAGTTGATTATCAAATCAGAAACTCAGTTTCATTTTTGATAATTTTGTATTGCTTTAATTATATTCCATCTAAACTACACCACATGATAAAGACCAAGTACCAAAGAATACTTGTTGCGCTGGACGGCTCCAAGAACTCGGTTCGCGGCCTAAACGAGGCAATATACCTAGCTAGGCAATGCCAGGCAATCATCACTGGTATCTATGTAATACCAAGGGCGCCGCATCCTGCATTTCGCTCGCCCAGATATCCAGAAAAGCCGCGCCTCAGGGGAGCGCAAAACATCATGGACTTTGCAAAAAGATATTGCGCGCAAAATGGCGTAATGTTTGAGCAAAAGATAGTCTTTGGCGACGCAGGCCACACAATAGTAAAGTTTGCCAAGGACAAGAATTTTGACATCATAGTGATTGGCGCAAGAGGAGTTGGTGCTCTAAAGGAAGTCTTCTTTGGAAGCGTATCAAACTATGTCTTGCACAAGAGCTCATTGCCAGTGCTTGTGGTAAAATAAGAAAAAGAGTATTAGCCCTTTAGGGCTTCAAGATTTTTGTTTAGCTTTGATGCCGGAATTATTTTGTATCCGCCGCACTCAAATGCAAAGACATCTGCATAGACAAACTTGGTCTTGCCAGAGAATGTCTCATCACCATCATGGAGCGTGGTGACGTAATAGTTTGTCACACGACAATCCGTGTATTCCATTTGTCTTAGTGTTTTGATACCGTATGTGACAGACACATCCACATCAAACTCGTTATCAGAGTCGTGCGCCATTCCGCGTCGCTCGTAGCTGATCTCAGCGTTTTCATACAAGAGATCCTTGTCAGCGCCTACCGCACCCCACAACTGAAATGATGGAGTCTCGGACCACTTGTAGCCAAAGTCTTGCGTGAAGACCTTGAAGGAGTTTACCTCTTCTATTCCTTTTGCAAATTTGAAGACGGTCTTGATGTGCAGATCACCTACGCTGTCGCTTTCTGCATATGCATTTGTTGTCGCAAACACAACAACGAGAGCTGCAGCTAGTGCTAGATATGTTGGAGTCATTAAGAAAAAGTCTGCAAACAAAAAGATAAGCAGTGCGAATGCATTGCACTAGAATTGTTTGTTCCAGTTTTGATTTTAGTGCAGAGTGCTTATTAGTTCGAATTACTATTCTTACATCGAAATGCCCAAGCTAGAAAAATGCAAATGCAAAATCTGCAAGTCCTGCCTTTTCCAGGCAGAATATGGAAGCGATGTCTGTCTTGCCTGCAGATCAAAGCTGTGTACGCTCAGTCTTGCCAGTTGATTCTGTACGCAATTATTATTCGTGGCTCTGACTTGCCCCACTCGGATTTTGTGTGGCCCGCATTGCCTTCCGATATTGTCCCCCACTTGAATTTGGGAAATTGTGTCTCAATCATGCCTGATTTTGTGTATTTTCTCATATAGGCAGTCTGAATGCACTGCATGGCAAAGCAGTCCTACTCGATATATCAAATTTTGATTATACCGTATCATGCAAGTTCAGCTTGAAGGAAGAAAAATCGATGACGACCGCAAAGGCGTTATCCTGGGAATAATGTCCGACAAGTACTGCCGGGCAATAATTGAAGCCACAATGAGTACGCCAAAGGCGGCAATAGAGATCTCTGCAGACTGCAAGATCCCAATTAGCACCGTCTACCGCAGGCTACAGATCCTGCACGACAACAAATTGCTTGCCATCTCCGGCTCGATAACACAGGAGGGCAAAAAGCACTTTTTGTACAAAAGCAAGGTAAAGGCGATGACTTCGACGTTTAATGGAGGCAACCTAGAAGTCGAGATCGTTCCTAATATGGCAAATTAGGGACTAATTTCCAATTTTTGAAATCCAGCATTGATAATCGAAATTTGTTTTAAATCACTAGGCGTGGCTTTCTAGCCATGGACGAGTTGTATTCATCACCAGTGTTTACCCTAACAGAAAACGACACCATCCATGACGCCCTAGGAATGATGAAGACAAACTTTGTCAAGCGAATAGTAATTGTAAAAAACAAAAAGCCAGTCGGAATAATAACAGAGCGCGACATTAACGCATTTTTAGAAAACGACACTACTGCAAGAGCGCTAGATGAAATACGGCTAAAAGAAATAATGAAGACAAACGTCATCACTATAACGGCCGGCCAGGCAGACCACCTCTCCCAATGCGCCACAAGAATGGATACTTTTAGGATCGGCTCCATAGTAGTAGTAGACGATCAGGGCGACGTAGTGGGGATTACCACCCAGACAGACATCAACAGGCATTACGCCAAGATGTATCCAGGAAAATACAAGGTACGCGACTATATGACAGACAAGGTAATAACATGTAGAGAATCTGACTCGCTAGGATTTGCGCTGGACATCATAAACAACAACAAGACTTCGCGCCTTGTGGTAACGGATCATAAGGGAAATGCAAAGGGAATAATCACGACAAATGATTTTCTAAAGCACAGTGAGTATTTCAAAAAATCAATTGCAAAAATTCGCGATTATTTGTTGCCAGGGGGGACAACCGAAGACAAAAAAGTTGGCGAGTTTATCAAGTATGAGATTCTTATTGTAGAGTCAGACGATGACTTGGCAACTGCGGCTGACCTCATGGCAAAAAACAACATCAGCGGAGTTCCAGTAATTGTGCTAAAAAACAACAAGCTTACAGGAATTGTCACAAAAGCAGACGTGGTACGAGCGTTTAGCCAAGTAATAACGCACGCAAAACTCTTGGAAAAATACAAAACATTCCGCTAGAATTATGTAGTATAGTATAGTAAAGTAAAGATCTCCAGTTGGAAACAAGCATACCAAGAAGAAAGCAGCATCCGCCAAAAAAAGAAACCACCCGTAGCATCACCTACAGATTGCCGGCCAAGGTAGTCGAAGAGCTGGAAACAGAGGCAATGCAAAAAAACATCTCGCACAATGTACTAGTAAAGCAGATTTTAGAAAAATACCTAGTCTGGGACAGATTTGCAGACAAAATAGGCATCATACCCGTACCAAAAAAGATTCTAGAGACGATGGGCCAAAACTTTGACTGGGTCCAGATAAACCAGGTAATAGAGTCAATCAAGCCAGTAATCAAGGAATCGGTACTATTCATGAAGGGCAACTATGATCTAAAGCGCTGCATTGAAACACTAGAAGACTATATGCGCGCCTCTGGAATGCTCTCAGATCACAGAGTGGAAGGTGCCATACACCATTTTGTCATACAGCACAACTTGGGTGTAAAATGGTCGCTATTTACAGAACAGCTTCTCAAGGAGATATTTGCGGAATTTTTGCCAAACCAAAAGCTAAAGTGCCAAACAACAGAATCCACAGTAATAGCTACAATATCGCTGGGATCTGACTTTTCAGAGCACGACTATTAAAAAAAATAAAAAAATTATTGAACTTGAATCGAGCTTGACTTTGGCTTTGGGGTAGGTGTTGCTTTTGGTATGGTAATACTCAACACGCCGTCGCTCAGCTTTGCAGAGGTCTTGTCTGAGACTACCTTTTCTGGCAGGGGTAGCGTCCTATAGTACGAGACCTCGCTTCGCTCCTTTCGCAGATAGTTCTTTTTCTTTTCTTCTTCCTCTTCTTTGTGCTGTGCAGATATTTCTAGTGAATTATCAAAGACATTCAGCTTTACTTCGTCCTTTTTTATTCCGGGCATCTCGGCTTTGACTACGTATTTGTCGCCTTCGTCCACTATGTCGCAGGACAGCGCAGACAATTTTTGCATCGACGGAAAGGAAGGAAAAGACGCAAACGATTTTTCAAACTCTTTTCTAAAGTTCTCAAATGCCTTATCTAGGCTTTGCCAGTTTAGAGGCCAAGCCGGTGCAAGTTCGGTTTTTTGTTTATCGTCCTTGGTCATTGGCGGTATGGTTGGCTTTGTTATTTATTACACAATAGCATAATTCTCAAATCTGAATTTCGTGTCATTTTTTCTCGGATTCGATGGAACCGCCATTTTTTGGAGACTTGATTTGCGGTTCCGGCTCTGGTTCCTTTAGTAGGTCTTTTCGAACCAATATTGGGACATTGTAAAATGTTGCAAGCGTTACGGCGTCAGAAGCGCGATAATACTTGAGCAAGACATCTTTTTTGCCAGTAAAGTACAGGTTTGCCCGGAAAATTCCGCCAGTCTCGTAAATTTTGACCTTGACTAGGACCAGCTCGTTTTCCTCGCACATTTGCTCAAACATGTTGTAAATGGTAGGTACTTGCTCGCGCTTGCCGTCCATGAAATTTGCTATGTATTGTGCAACTTCGGCAGAAAACGCAGTCATGTGGAATTCCTTTCCGTCAATTGATTTGAGGACAATTACGCCCAGATGATCAATTAGGCCTAGGCCTGAGATTGTGACGGTTTCATAGTCTGCGTCTTGCTGTTCGTCAATTTTCATCGAGTTTACCTAGTCGTTGAAAGATAAAATCAAAGAATATGATTTTCAGCACTGAAAATAAGGGGATTATTTTAGACTCTCAAGGGAGGATTCGGTGGCTTTTCTTATCTCGCCTAGGAGCTCTACTAGTGTTTGCTCGTTTTGCGGCCCCTGCTGTTTTAGCTCGGTGTTATAGTATTTCATCCATGAGTATGTGTGCTCTAGATTTTTTATCAGATCAAACGGCAAAATTGTCTGCTTGCCAGAAATAATCACAGAATCCCAGACGCTTGTAAAAAACGGCTTGTAGTCCTTGTATTTTGTAGACTCGTTTATGAATCGGATTTTCCTTGTGAGGTCTTCTTTGATTAACAGTAGGATTTTTTTTCTTGCGGAACTGTCCTCAGTTTTTTGCATCCTTCGATAAATCCAGTGCTCGACAAAGACTGCGCCAAAAATTATCACGGATAAAATTACTGATTCTATTATGAGCTCATTCCATTCTACCAAACTCACACCGCTATTGCACCATCAAATAAAAATCTTTGAGCAGCAATTCTCACACATATTTTGCAATCCCAAATTACAATCATGCAAAAATCTCAAGTTTGATAATTTACTTGATGATTTTATAATTCGCATTCTTTCAAAAACCAATGCAAAAAGAAATCTCGGATTATATGAAAAACCACATCGAGATGCTCCTAGGACAGACAAAGGCGTATCAGCCGTTTATCAAGACGGCATTTCCTGGCCTGAATCTGGCAGACGCATCCTTTAATGTTATAGTGGGCAACGCATTTTCCGTGTTTTTGGGCCAGTTTGCCATGAGGATGATCTCCCCAACAGAACAAGACTTTGCGGAATTCGGGCAGCTTGTGTCCGGGTACAGAAAGAAAGTTGACGAGATTTTTTCCTAGTCTATTGAGATTTTCTTTCCCTGAAACGCCTTTGGCAACACAATGACTAGTCTGCCATCGGAAAATTTAGCCGTGATTTTGCCAGAATCCACGTTTTTTGGCAGAGACGTGTTCTTTTTGAAATATTCATACTGGTAGCTTTTCTGGTGTTCATCGCAGTATGTCTCCTTTAGCTTTGCCTCTATCGTTATGGAATCCGAGTCGACAAAAACATTGATGTCTTTTTTGTCTACCAGAGGCAGATCAAACTCTAGCACCCATTTTGATTCGTGCTCCCTGATGCAGCTGAGCGGAGCCAGTACCTTTTGCTCCAGATCGTCGCCAAACCAAAAGACAGGATAAAACTCGTAGTCCATTTTCATCACCGGTAAATTGGCGGAACCTTTGGTGGTGCCTGCTTTTCCTGCAGCACATCAAGTGTTTCCTGCATCAGGTTTCTGTGCTGGATTCGCAAATAGTCAACTCGCTTTTGGATGTCCTTTGTATCGACCTGGATTTTTAGCACCTTGGCAAGAGACGTGATTGCAAAGATTGCTGCCTGCGGATCTGGAAAGAAAGGATGGCATGATGTATACAATACCAAAAGGGGAATCCCATAGTTGCTAAAAGTCGAAATCACGGTTGCGTCCGTTCCAATAATAGAGCCTGCCAAAAACTTGGGCACATCATTTTCATACATTAGTTTCTCAAATGATACATCAGTTGCAAGGCCGTACGTTTTTGCGTCCTTGGAATCGGTGCTTTGCGTGTCCACTCCGCTTGGAACAATTACTTTGCCGATTTTGTTTTTCTTACAAAACTGGGCAACAGACGAGACAAACTCGACTGCGACTTCGGGAAAAATTGGAATGTCAGATATTATTGCGTAAATGTTGTCCTTGCGGTAGATTCGAATTGGGCTGAGAATCTCACCGTTTTCCACAAATAGTGTTGGCGGCAAGTCAGGATGGCCGATATCTCCAACTAGCCTCATTTTTAGGTGCGATATCAGATACGATATGGTAAATGTGCCTATTAGGCCGTTTCCCGGAAAGCCAAGAAGAAGTATTTTTGCAGGCCTTTTTGCCGTCATTGTGTTATTTTTCTGACGCTAAGCTTGTAGCGCTTTTTTGCCCTCTTTGAGAGCAGGCGCATCAGCCTGCCAGAGATTTCATCAAAGACCTTGCTCAGATCGTATCCAGTTCTGGAAAACATGTACCTCTGGTGCGGAGTTATGATTGTTGTAGAGACGTCATAGTTGTATCTGCTTCCAGTTCCGTGGTGCTTTTTGACATAAACCTTGGCCTCCTGCACATCTGGATAGACTCGCTGGAGTTTCTCTAGTATCTTTGTGAATTTTTCCGCAATTATTCCAGAATTGTCTTCCTTTGGCATCCCTACAATAAAGAGAGGAACTTTGCTTTTGACTCGTGTGCTAAGCAAGTTCAAGATGTCTCTATATGTTATGATTCCCTGAAGCTGGTCCCACAACGACACAAGACAGAATGTCGTGTCTGCATGAAGCATCTCGTCTAGTATTTTGTTTAGGTCATCCATCGGCACACAGCTTGCCATTCTATTTGTACCAAGATTACCAACTGGCGATTCCAGCCTGTTTATTTTCTTTGATCCAATGTCTGCCTTTCCCACCCGCTCTGATGGAAGTATTGTATACAGCATGTGATGCGATGTGAGGACCTGGGAGATCTTGTCCTTTTTTACCACAGGGAGATGATCCAGTCTTTTGCTGCTCATCAGCATTCTTGCCGTGCTCAGTAGCGTGTTGTTTTCTATTACCAGAGGATTTGCCGTGAAAATCTGGTTTGCCTTTATCCATTTGTTGTCAAGGCCCGCCACCAGCTTGAGTATGTCTCTTGCGTGCACGACGCCTACGATCTCATCGTTTTCCACTACCGGTGCTGAGCGAATTCTATTGTGGGTCAAAATAGTTACTGCCTTTTCTATGGTATCGCCCCTTTGCAGGCTCGAGATTGGGTGCAAAAATGGCCTCACCTTCATGTGTGCAATGTCTTTTCCTAGGAGCAAGTCTCGCGTGTTTACGTTTAGAGTTACGTGTTTTTCCCTGCAAAATGCATCAAAGGAGTTGTTGTGTATTATAGAACTGATTGCCTCAGAAACAGTCGAGTCCGGCTGTATTATTACAGGTTTTTCAATTAAAGAGTCGATCTTTTTTTGCATTATTTGCGAAAAGTGATCATGGATTACATCTAGGCTCATGAAACTATTCCCAACAAGTCACAAATTAAACAAATGATACAATTTTCATCTCTGATATTCAGCGGTGAGATTCTTGTATCTATATTTAAAAAACTGCAAAACAACCAATATTTGTGAAGCTGAAAAACCCAAGCATAACCCAAGTAATCAGAAACGCGGTAACCGTAACTGATGGTATGACCCTGCTTGAGGCGCGCGAATTTCTGCTAAAGCACCGAGTCGGGCGGCTCCCGGTTCTGGACAAAAACAAAAAGCCAGTCGGAATCATAACGGAAAAAGACTTTGTTAGGGCAATCTACAAGTTTAATGGAAAGCACGTAAGCAAAATTCTGGTCCGCGACTTTATGTCAAAGGACTTGATCACAATAACAAAAAATGCTACAATTGTTGATTGCACCAGACTGATGCAAAAACACAAGATAAGCTCTGTTTTGGTCCTAGAAAAAAACAGACTGGCTGGAATCATAACAAAGACAGACATTGCGTCCGTGTTTTTGACCCAGTCGGCAGAGCCACTCCGGGTCTCAGACATAATGACCAAAGACGTCATAACTGTAATGCCTGCCGACTCGCTTTTGCTGGTGGAAAGCCTTCTAGTAAAGCACAAGATCTCCAGAATAGTAGTGCAGCGCAACAAAAAACCAGTTGGAATCATAACAAATCGCGACTTTATTCCAGCAAAGATGCCAAAATGGATCAGGGATTTTGCAGACCCAAAGGAAGTGGAAAAATACCAGACAAACCCAAATCCCGATGAATTCAGAATGAACCAATTATCCTACATTTTGTCGTTTAGGGCAGAGGACATTATGACACCAAACCCAGTCACAGTAAATTCCGACGACCAAGTGTCTTCTGCCGTACTAATCATGATAAGAAACGGAATCGGCGGCTTACCTGTTGTCAAAAAGTCGCTCTTGTGCGGAATAATAACAAAGTCAGATATTGTAAAGGCTATTGCCTAGTATACAGTCACTAGCCCGACTCGCCACGGGTGTATCGTACAAAAATAATGATACACACCAGGCTCTGAGAACTTGTATGCAAAGCGCTCGCCTGTCTTCAGAGCCTTGCTGTTAAAGAGAGACAAGACATTTCCCTTTTCGTCCTGGCTTTGGACAGTATGTGGAATGTTGTCATCATTTATCCACACTACCGTGGTTCCGCTTATTACCTGCAAGTTCAGCGGAATGTAGAATCCCGCATTGCCTGCCTCGGCATTGCCGTTTGGAATTACTACGTTTGCCACATTAGATGCCGGCTTGACTGCGGGCTTTGCCTCTACTTGGATTATGTTTTTCTCTATTAGGAATTTGATAGCATTGAGAAATTCTGTGTCTGTTATCTTGCCTTCAGTCCAGAACTTTGCCGTGTTTTTGACCCAGTCTGGCACGGATTCTGCATGTGCGAAGTTTGCGGCAAACAAAGACACTGTAAGAACGCAAAATAATGCAATTTTATGATTCAACAAGTAAACGCTGGAAAACTAGATTATAACATCAAAAGCTGAAATTCAGCTCTGATAATTACTATCCCTCAGATGCTGATTTTCCGCCGTCTATGTTCAGTACGGTTCCAGTAATCCACTTGGCGTCATCCGATGCCAGAAATATTGCGGCTTTTGAGACGTCTTCCGGATCACCAATTTTGTTTAGCGGTTGTCGCTCCTCGAGCACCTTGCGTGCCTGCGGGTCATCAAGGTACGGTTTGATCATGCCTGCGTTTATGATTCCAAGGTTTAGGCAATTGCACCTGATGTTTCTTCTTGCATATTCGACTGCAATGGATTTTGTGAACATGGAGATTGCTGCCTTGGTAGCTGAATATACGGCCAGGTGAACCCGCGGTATTGCGCGCTCACTGGATATTGATCCAATATTTATGATAGTGCCGTTTTTGTTGTCAAGCATTTTGGATATGACTGCTTTTGTGATGTTCAGTGTTCCCAGGATGTTTGTGTTTACCAGATCGGAAATGTCCGAGTCCTTCATCTCATGGAAGTGAATTGCGTCGTTTATTTTTGCGGCATTATTCACTAGTATGTCGATTTTGCCGTACTTGCCCACCACTTGATCTATTGTGCTTAGCACTTGAGAATTGTTCATAATATCGCACGCCATGGAGACTGCATTTCCCTTAATTGAGGCGCGGGCTTTTTCCAGGGATTGCAGGTTGCGCCCAAGCATTACAACTGTGGCGCCTTCTTCTGCAAATCTTTTGGACATGTCTGCGCCAATGTCGCTTGATGCGCCGGTAATTATTGCGATTTTGTTTTTGAGTTTCATGATTTTATCTACACCAAATTATCTTAAATCAGTTGTGCTCACTTGACTACCAGCACCGGAACTGGGGATTTGTGCAAGACATAGTTTGACACGCTTCCCAAAAAGACCTCCCTTACTGCACTACGCCCGCGCGATCCAATAACTATGAGATCAATTTTGTTGCTTTTGGCGTATTTTAGTATCATATAGCCAGGCGTCCCGTTTGCAATGATTTTGCTTGGATAGACGTTGTTTTTTCTGCAGACTAGTTCTGCCTTTTTTAGCATGGACTCGGCAAATCTTCGCTCCTCGATTTGGCACTTGATCGGGTCTACCGTCTGGACCTCTATGCTTGGAAAGACAGAGACTGAATACATTATGACGAGTTCGGCTTCAGACTTTTTTGCAAGAAATATTGCCGCATCTAGCGACCTAAACGAGTTATCAGAGCCGTCAAGCGGAGCCAGGATTTTCTTTGGTGCAAACAACACCACAAGTCCCAATCAAAATTACATAAACCGCAGGCAAGATTATCAGGCATGAATTTCAGTCCTGAGAATTAACCGACAAGGTCATAATGATATTATGCAAATTACATTCATTGGGCAAAGTATACGACTACAAGAACTGGAGCGAGATAGAATCAGCAACCACAAAGCTAGTAACAAAGCTACAGGGAAAAAAATTCAAGACAATCTCCACAATTAGCAGGGGCGGCCTAGTTCCGGCAAGGCTGGTAGCAGATAGACTAGGAATAAAGCAGATCCTAGTCGATGGCGAGTCAATACCAGAAGAATCGCTTTTTGTAGACGACATCTACGATTCCGGCGAGACATTTAGAAAAATAATACAGAGGGCAGAAAACCCGGACGAGTTGGTCTTTGCTACCATATACGCAAGAAGAAAAGACAGCTACCCAAAGCAGCTAGTCTATGCAGAGCTGACGCGAGACACGGAATACATTGTGTATCCGTGGGACAGATTTGAGCACGGAATGCCCTATGAGGCACACTAGTTACTGCGGCTTCATTCGCAACAGTATTTGTTCAGTTATTCTTCGCATTTCCGAATCAGAGCCAACACTGCACAATCTGACAATGTCAGATGTCGTGATCATTCCAACCAGAATGTTGTTTTGAACAGCCGGCATTCGGTGAATTTTTCTGGTCCTCATAAGCTGAGCGGCCTCCCAGACAGAGTCATCCGGATTTACCACCACGACAGGAGAAGACATTACATCCTTGACGCTAGTAGTGTATTGTTTTCCCTTTGCAACTACCCTCCTAGTCATGTCGCGCTCTGTTATGATCCCGGTAACAATTCCGTTTTCCAGTACAACTATTGCTCCAATTGACGCGTCATCCATCATTTTTGCAGCATCCTGAACAGTCATGGAGGAATCAATAGAGATGACGTTTTTTTTCATCACGTCTCGAACCAGTTCGGTCATGTGTAAAAATTCTAGAATGTCACTTAAAAGATCAGAACATGATTATCAGAACTGAATTCGCAGAATCAGGTTTGGTTTTTCTCTGATCTGTTAAATAGTAATGTTGCATAACCACTAAAGTTGGGAATACTGGAAAATCTCCACGAATTTGAGGCAAAAAAGGCAAAGGAATCACTGGACATGCTCCTAATAGACAGGAGCAACGAGTTCAAGGAGCTGGCAAAGGGAATGGGAATTCCAACCACGTCGCCAAGCTGGGAGCAGATAATTCTCAAGTTTTGTTTGGACTTTAATGAGTGCTTTAGAGTCATAACAACGCCCGAAGGCCCAAACGACACCACGGAGGACAGCCACAACAAAATTCACCAGTGCATGACCCTAATCAGGCAGATTGCCCGAGGAAAATCAAGCATGATAGAGATAACCCACCTCCAAAACCTAGCATACACCCTGGCAGAGGAATTCAAGACAATATACAAAAGGCTAAGCTAGGGCAGAACCGAGATCTGATTTTCTATCAAGTTTTTGTAAGCCCACTCTAGCAGCTCTCGCTTTTGGTGCGACCATTTCAAATGTCCTGCATATTCCGTTTTGTTTTGGATCAATCTCGGGTATGCACCAAGCGGGCACCGCTCAAAATTATCCACTATGTGCGCAATGATTTTTTCTCGATGGCCTGCCAGGTGCCGCATCCACTGGGATTTGTCAGCATACAAAAACTTGGGATTGTCACAGAAAACACAGCTTGCGCCATGATGCATGCTCATTTTACTATCAAAACCGAGCAAAGCGAGTGTTGCGCAATCTTTGAGGATATGCTTCCAAGCACGAATCGGAGTACTGCGCCAAGCCCCTTGCTGCCAACCACAATCAGATCAGCCCTTGTTGTTTTGGAGTACTGGATTATCTCGTTTGCGACATTGCCTTCCTTGGTAACTACATTTGGCTGGACTCCATGCAAAAGTGCGGTCTGGTATGCCTTTTCCAGCGCTTCTTGTGCGTATTTTCGCAGAATTTTGGTGTACTCAGAGCCTGCCAGAACGCTGGATTTTGCCGTCTTGTCCACCACATAGATTATCGAAAGTGTTGAATTGTGCTTTTTTGCCAGCTCGCACGCAATTTTTACTGCCTTGAGTGAGTATTTGGATCCGTCAATGCACACTAGGATTTTTGCAAACATAAAACAAGGATGTCAAAAAATGCATTTAACGATTTTTTAGATTATTACAACTGAGAAAGACGAGAAAGCACCGTCACTGTCTTGCATTTCCGTCCATACAAGCAGGTCTTGTACTATAATACCGCAACAGATCAAGTTAAGGCGGATCACAATTATCATGTGTGATAATCAGATTCATTTTTGATAATCAAAACAAGACGTTTAAATTAAAAAAGCCAAAATCACACATCATGATAAAAAATCAGATCAAGCGAATTCTTGTTCCAATGGACGGCTCAAAGACCTCGGAAAAAGCACTAGATGAGGCAATCGAGGTTGCGCGGGCAACACATGCCACCATATTGGGCCTAAACGTGATTCCGTTTCTACCAGCAGAATTCATGCCGGCAGTAGCACCATACAAGATTTACCAGAAAAAGGAAGCCGGATTGTTTTTGGAAAAGGCAAAATATCGAGCGGCAAAGCACGGGATTCTTTTTTCATATGCCATATTGTACGGCAGTCCAGTAGAGCAAATAATTGCAGTTTCAAAAAAGAAGAAAATTGATCTAATTGTGATTGGGGCGCGCGGAAAGGGACGGGTAAAGGAATTGTTCCTAGGCAGCGTTTCAAACGCAGTCTTGCACAAATCCCAGATTCCAGTATTATTGGTAAAATGATATACCAGAGAATTCTGGTGCCATATGACGGCTCTAAACATTCCAAAAAGGCACTGGCGCATGCAGCACAGATAGCAAAGTCAAGCGACGCGATAATCTATCTTTGTAGCATTATAACAACGCAGAATGTTGTTCCACCAGGCGCATTATTGGGCCTAGTAAAGGAGGCATCGCATGGAACACTGCAAAAAAGACTGATAACATCTGCAAAAATCCAGATGGAAAAAGAACATGTAGAGCAAATAAAATACTGCGACAAGATTGGCGTTCGTGCTTTTTCAAAAATCCTAGTTAGCGGAAACATTTCACAGGAGATCCTAGGTGTGGCAAGAAAAAAATCAGCCGACTTGATTGTCATAGGCAGCCAAGGACTGCACGGAGTTGCCAAGATAAAGTCACTTGGAAGTGTTAGCCGCAAAATTTCTGAGAATGCTAGCTGCCCTGTTTTGATTGTGCGCTGAATTTTTTTAAAATATTTTGCACTATAGCATCCGGCACTTGGTCGAATTTGCGATAAAACTGTCCCACAGATGAGAACTCCATAGGCGTCTCTAGAGATATTATTTGCACTCCGAATCTTTTGATTATCTCTGATGTGACATAGGGAATTACCGGCGTTGCAAGTATGATTTGCGTTGCTGATTTTTGTAGCCACTGTAAAATGGCGCAGGCTGTGGCACCTGTCGCAATGCCGTCATCTACTAGTATGACTGTTTTTTCTGCAAGGTCGTATTTTGTGTGGCCCCGATATGCCAAGATTTGCCGCATCACCTCTTGCTTCTTTTTTTGGATTTCCTCTTGGAACCTAGGCTCTGATCGGTATCGCTCCCACTCATGCCCAAAGTACATCATCCCATCATACGTGATTGCGCCAATTGCGTATTCTGGATAGCTAGGTGGTGTGATTTTCTTGGATATTATGACATCCAGTGGAATGCCAAGAATTTTTGCAAGCTCGGCGCCGACTATGACACCACCCCGGGGAATTGCAAGTATTACAGAGTTGGTGTTTTGGAGAAAGAGCAGTTTTTGAGCCAATAGTTTTGCTGCATGGATTCTGTCATGAAACATTACTTTACGATCAAGACCGGGATCGGGGATTTTTGCGACACATAATGCGATACGCTTCCCAGCACAAACTCACGCGCGTTGCTTTGCCCTCGCGAGCCCATTATTATGAGATCAGCCTTGTTGCTTTTGGCAAAATTGACCAGCTTGAATCCCTCGTTTCCGCAGAGAATTTTTTCTCGGAACAAGACTCCGTTTGTTGCGCACCTAAATTTTGCGTGCTCGAGTACTTTTTTTCCTGCAGATGCAAGGGCAGCCCCAAGCTTGGACTTGGGCCTTGCAACATTGACAGAAAATAGCGGAATTACAAATACGCCGGTAACCGTTCCCTGGTTTTGCCTTGCTAGATAAATTGCCTGATCTAGTGCAGCAAACGACGGCTTTGAGCCATCCAGTGCCACTAGAATGTTTTTGTGCTTCACTACACCACATCTGCACTAATCCAAATTAAAGATATGTAGTGATTTTCGAAATTGATTTTCAGCTTTGATAATTCGCATGAATGTGATATATCGGATTTTCCATGCAGAACCATGGCGCAAACCCAGCCCACAATCCTAGTCAAGGACATCATGACAAAGTCCCTGATAACGGTAGATTCTTCTTCCACGGTAAATGAGGCTGCCAAAATGATGGAAAAGGCAAAGGTCGGCTCGGTAATAGTTACCGAAAAAAACATCCCAGTTGGGATAATGACTGACAGGGACTTTGCAATCACGATAGCTGCCCACGCATATCCAATTCACACCAAGGTAAAGCAGGTCATGTCGTCGCCTTTGATTCACATAAGGTCAGACGACGAGGTCTGGACTGCGGCCGATCTGATGTATTCAAGAAAGATACGAAGACTGCCAGTACTGGACGAAGACGAGCTGCTTGGGATTGTTAGTGCGTCTGACTTTGTAAAATTGTACACGGTTTGCAACAGAGAAGACACAAGAAAGATGTACTTTCATGCATTGACCAAGATCTTTGATGAGAGTAGCGAATCTAGCTAATTAGATGAGCAAGCAGGTTTCCTACCAAATATGCAGCAGTTGCTGCAATTCCGCCAACAAGCAATGTCACAAGGCCTGATCGTATTAGTGATTTTTTGACAATTCTTCCCTTGATTACGCCAATTAGGAAAAATGCCACACTGGTTGATATGACAGAATAGGCAAAGATCTCAGAATTCAGATGTGCCCCGGCAAGATAAATGAACAAAAACGGGATCAGTGGGATTATTCCAATTATTACAAAGCCAAACATGGTGCTTGCTGCAGTGTCAAGCGGTCTTCTTCCGTCTTCTATTAGGCCTAATTCTTCTTTCATCATGGTATCAACCCAGACTTTTCTTCTTGCAGTGATCACCTTAACTATTTCCTCTAATAGTTCTGCAGTGAACCCCTTTTTTGCATAAATGTCTCGGATTTCTTGGCGTTCTGTTTCTTCCATGTTGTCTATTTCCCATTCCTCGCGCGCCCGTTCTTTTTGGATGTATTCTATTCGCGCTTTTGATGCTTGATAATTGCCGACTGCCATTGAAAACCCATCCGCAAACAAATTGGCAAAGCCCAGAATAACCACGATCATTGGCGATAGCGACGCTCCGATTGCGCCTGCTACAATGGCAAACGTGGTTACCGAGCCATCAAATGAACCATAAATGAAATCCTCAAAGTGCCACTTCATAATACAATACAACCAGAATCAAGTTAATAAGAAATAGAAAAAAATCAAAAATGATAATCTACTGGCCCATCATCATTTTGCCTTGACCCATCATGCTAGTCATGTTCATCATACCCATCATTTGCTGCATGTGTTGTGGGTCTTGTAACATCATTTGGTGCATTTGGTTTACTGTTGCAGGATCCATCATCATTTGGCCCATCATGTTTTGCATGTGGGTAGGATCATTCATCATCATTTGATGCATTTGCTGCATGTGTTCTGGATTGTTCATCATGGTGTCATGCATTTTCTGCATTGCCTGAGGATTTGCCATCATTTGGTTCATCCAATCATTCATGGCTGCAGGATCTGACATCATTTGCGACATCATTTGTTGGCGAGTCAGCGTCACATTTCCAGGACTGGACTGAAATACCGCATATCCAACTCCTAGCCCTGCAAAGAAAACTCCGACTACTATACCAATCCATATTGCTTGGCTTGCCATGAATCAGAGATTCTCATTTATCTATATACAGACAATACATGATTTTCAGTTCTGATAATCCCACCAAATTATCAAGTCTGAGATTTGTCGTTATTCCATAAATACGATTTTTGCAACACTATCGGCCATGTCCTCAATTCAGACAACATCTGAGGGAATCCCAGTAATAGTCCTAAAGGAGGGCTCCAAGCAGTCCAGAGGTAAAGACGCTCAAAAAAACAACATAAACGCAGCCAAGCTTGTAGCAGAAATCATCGCATCCAGCCTTGGCCCAAGAGGCATGGACAAGATGTTGGTTGATTCCATTGGCGATATCACCATTACAAATGATGGTGCGACCATTCTCAAGGAAATCGATGTACAGCATCCGGCTGCAAAAATGATGGTAGAGGTTGCAAAGGCAACTGATTCCGAGGTAGGTGACGGCACGACTTCGGCAGTAGTGATTGCAGGTGCTTTGCTAGAGAAGGCAGAGGGCCTAATTGACAATGACATTCACCCAGTAATCATTGCGGACGGCTACAAAAAGGCTGCAAAAAAGGCAATCTCGTTTTTGGGAGAAATTGCAAAAAAAGTAGACATTTCCGATAAACAGACATTTGAAAAAGTTGCTCGAACCTCGATGCTCACAAAGCTGGTTGCAGTAGAAGCAGCTGATCTGGCAAAGATAGTAGTCGATGCAGTCATATCAATAATGGAGGAGAAGGACGGCGGCTACAAGGCAAACATTACAAACGTCAAGGTGGAAAAAAAGACAGGCGGCTCTATTTCTGATAGCCAGCTAATCAACGGAATAGTGCTGGACAAAGAAGTTGTAAATAACAACATGCCAAAAAAAGTACAAAACGCAAAAATCGCGCTAATATCAGCTCCACTTGAGATAGAAAAAACGGAATTTGAGGCAAAAATAAACATCTCGACTCCAAACCAGATAAAATCATTCATGGAGGAAGAAAACCAAATCCTCAGGGAAATGGTGGAAAAAATAAGAAAAATTGGTGCAAGTGTTGTGTTGTGCCAAAAGGGAATTGACGACATAGTCCAGCACTATTTGGCAAAGGCAGGAATTCTGGCAGTTAGGCGAATCAAGGAATCCGACATGTCCAAGCTTGCAAAGGCAACAGGTGCCAGAATTGTTGGAAATGTAGATGACCTAACAGAAAAGGATCTTGGGCAAGCGCAAAACGTAGAGGAAAAGCAAATCGAAGAGGACAACTGGACCTATATCGAAGGATGCAAGAACCCAAAGGCAGTCACGTTTTTGGTCCGTGGCGGCTCGCAGCGAGTAGTAGATGAGGTAGAGCGGGCAATCCACGACGCGCTAATGGTAGTAAAGGACGTAATTGAAAGGCCATATTTTGTGCCTGGCGGAGGCTCACCTGAGGCATATTTGGCAACAAAGCTTCGAGTCTGGGCCCAATCGCTTTCCGGACGGGAGCAGCTTGCAGTGGAGAAATTTGCCGAAGCACTAGAATCAATCCCGATTTCGCTTGCACGAAATTCCGGCATGAATCCAATAGATGCAATTACACAACTAAGAGCAAAGCAGAGTGCCGGGGAAAAATACGCCGGAGTGGACGCAGTAAATGGAGTAATTGGCGATATTGAAAAAATCGATGTGCTAGAGCCAATCAAGGTAAAAGAGCAGGTAATCAAATCCGCAACAGAGACAGCAAACATGATTCTGCGAATAGACAACGTAGTGGCAGTGTCCAGGGCTTCATCTCCACCACAGATGCCAGGCCAGTCGCCCGGAATGTACTAGTTGAAAAAGATCATAATAACAAAGGCGAACGGGCAAAAGGCAGAGTTTGATCCAAACAAGGTCGTAACAACATGCATCAGGGCTGGAGCAGATCCGGCAATTGCAAAACAAATTGCAAGACAAGTTCACTCTAGGGTTCGCTATGGAATGACCACAAAGGAGATCTACAAAATTGTATTACGATTCCTATCAGAGAATGCTACTCCTGCCATAAAGCAAAGGTACCGCCTAAAGGAATCCATAATGAAGCTAGGCCCTGCAGGCTTTTCCTTTGAATACTACATAGGGCAAATCTTGCGGCACTATGGATACAAGGTTCTATCAGTTGGCGCAAAAATCCAAGGAAGATGTGTCATACACGAAGTAGATCTATCCCTAGAGTCAAGCGATGAGAAAATATGGCTAGCAGAATGCAAGTACCATAACTTTCCTGGCAGATATACGGGCCTCAAGGAATCGCTGTACACCCACGCACGATTTTTGGACCTTGCAGACAAGTTTGACGGCGAAATGCTTGTGTGCAACACCAAGGTTTCGCCTGAGGCAATAACATACGCAACATGCATAGGCCAAAAGCTTCTTTCGTGGAGATTTCCACCGCAGATGGGCCTAGAAAAAATGATTGAGGAAAAAAAGCTCTATCCAGTTACTATTTTGGGCCCAAACAAAAGGGAGCTGGAATTATTATCAAAAAGCAACATGATGATAGCAAAGGATCTGCTCGATATCGACATTTACGAGTTTGCGCAAAAAACAAGGCTCCCAATCAAAAGGCTGGTAGCCATGCAGCGCCTAACAAACCAGATAATCAGCTAATTTAGAAATTTTTTTACTTGTGTAATGTTGTTTTGGATGATACCTGCTGATTTGCGCAATTGCTCTCTTTCTTGTTGTGTAATAGGAATTTCATGAATTTGCGCAATTCCGTCTTTGGTTATTGTGACTGGGACTCCCATGCACAAGTCTTTGATGCCATACTGCCCATCAAGCAATACAGATGCGGCAATTTCTAGCGGCTGACTTTTGATCATAGAATCTATGGCATCAAAGGTGTTTTTTGCAATTCCATAAACGGAGCTGCCCTTGTAGTCCCGCAAGGACTTCCAATAAGACCTAACAGATGCAGTTATTCTCATCCTTTGTTGCTCATCTAAAATATCATTCACTGGCGTGCCGCCAAATTTAGCGCAAGAAAAAATTGGCACCATGGAATCGTCGTGCTCGCCCATCACCAGTGCATCTCTTATTTGGGACTGGTCTGTGCCAAACTCTTTTGCCAGCATATACCTAAATCTTGCAGAGTCCAGGCTTGATGCTATGCCAAGAACATTTTTTGAGGCTAGGTTACCCCTTTTTTGCACCAGATACGTCATCACATCCACAGGGTTTGTGACTACCAGAACCTTTGATGATGGTGCAAACTCCGAGATTTTGCGAGAAACGTCTGTGATCATTTTTGCCTGATCAAGCATTACATCGCTTCGTGTCTTGATGTGAGGTGCAACGCTTGCCGCAATCACACAAACATCAGAGTTTTTAATTTTGGAATAATCCGACGTGCCAAAAACAGAGATTGTGGAATTTTTTGGGATTGCGTTTGTTATATCCAGAGCCTCGCCTATTGCCCTTTTTTCATTCCTATTTACTAATACTATATTATCAAGGCCGGAAGAACCGCACAAAAACGCAATTGCAGAGCCGACTTTGCCTGCGCCAATTATTGATATCATTTTATTCTGTTAGGCCCACTCGCTTTATCTGAATTGTGCCTAGGAGTTGCTTTGTTTCCGCAATGTCATAGTACTGGTAGACGGCTTCCTTGTTGCTCTGTAGTACAATGGTGTCTTCCTGGCCTGGCTCGAGCAGCTTGGTCTTGATCCCAATTGGGTCAACATAAAATAGGTGAGGCTTTGTGTCGGCATTTTTAACAGTCAAAATGTATGCAAATTCCGTTCTCGATATCAGATCTGGGTTTGTGCCAGAGTTTCCTATTGTACCAACAACTACTGTTTTACCATCAATGTTTCTAAATTCCAGGGTTTGCTTGATCTCTTCTGGAAAGAAAATGTTGACGTGCCGTACGTTTCCCTGGCCTGCAAATAACACTATACCGCCAAATGCCGCAATTGCGACAATTAGGGCAATCGCTACAAATCTTTTTTCGCTGCTCACAGGAATGGTTTTTTGAGCATGTTATTTGTAATGCGGATATAATTTTCAAAAATGAGATTCAAAAATAAGAAAAGGGATTAGTTTCCCTTGTTTGTGCTTTTTCTGGCACCGGTTCCCCTGTTTGTGACGCGCACCATTCCTTCCGTGGATGGTCGTGCCCGTGGTGCAGGAAGGTCTTTGAGTGCCATGGTTCTGTCCCCTCTTCCCAAGGAAAGAGTGATGTTTTTGCCAATCTTGGCCAGTCTTTCTTGTTGGGCTTTTCTGTATTCGTCTCCTGCCCAGTTCTGGGATGAGACATCCGCTTCTCGCTTGCCGGTTCCGCGTCCTGTGACTTTGGTTACTTTCATGGTGTGATTTGGCTTGCAAATTATTTAGAAACTAGGTACACACTGCATTGCAAAGCAAGAATGGAAGGAAGGCGAAGAAAGCAATTGGGGAAACAGGAATCAGCTACTCCTCCCTTCCAATGGTATGGTTTAGTGTTTTTTCTATTTAATGAGGGTCCTGATTTTCAGTGCTGATAATGGAATATCCACTAAACATAAAGCAATTTGATTTTGAAAAAATGCAATGGCCGAGCTAAAGCGTCACCTGGGACTATTCCACACCACAATGTATGGCGTGGGCCTCATTCTGGGTGCTGGAATCTACGCGCTAATTGGAGACGCAGCTGGCGAGGCGGGGAACTCTGTTTGGCTATCATTTGTTCTTGCTGCAATTTCTGCGGTATTTACCGGCCTAAGCTATGCAGAATTGTCGTCAATGTATCCAAAGGCAGCTGCGGAATATTTGTTTGTAAAAAATGCGTTTAAGAGCAATTTTGTTGCGTTTTTGGTTGGCTGGCTGACACTGTTTGTTGCAGTAATATCGGCCGCGGCAATCGCACTAGGATTTGGGGGATACTTTACACAATTATTCCAAATTCCAATTGTTCTTGCAGCAGTTCTAATTATTGGGATACTGACATTTGTGAATTATTTTGGAATTCGCGAGTCCTCATCGATGAACATTGTATTTACCATAATAGAAGCAGCTGGTCTTGTCATTGTAATTTGGGCAGGCATGACCATCACGGGAGTAGAAATTGATTATTTTGAGATGCCGTATGGATTTTCAGGAATATTTTCCGCATTTACGCTCGTGTTTTTTGCCTATATCGGATTTGAAAACATTGCAAACATTGCAGAAGAGATAAAAAATCCAAGAAGAGTTCTTCCCAGGGCCATAATTTTGGCAATATCCATTACCGCCATAGTGTACATTTTGGTCTCAGTCTCTGCCGTACGGGTATTGGATTGGCAGGCACTAGACGCATCATTTGCACCACTGTCCGATGTGATAAAGACGGCATTGGGGGAAGAGTGGGGCTTTGGAATTTTGATCATAGCTCTTTTTGCCACAACAAACACAGTTCTGATAATGCTGGTATCAGGGTCTAGAATTTTGTACGGCGTATCAGTGGACAAGGCGCTGCCTACAATATTTTCTGCAATTCACCAAAAAAGAAAGACGCCGTGGGTTGCGGTGATTTTGATTGGAGCGCTGTCTGCGGGATTTGTTTTTGTTGGAGATATTGGGACAGTTGCAAACATTTCTGTCTTTGCCATAATCATGGTCTTTGTCTTGGTGAATCTCTCTCTGATTTGGCTGCGCTACAAAGAACCAAATGCGGATCGACAGTTCAAGTCGCCAGGAAATATTGGCAAGTTTCCGATATTAGCAGCACTTGGAATCATAACTCCGATTCTTGGAATCATTCAGTTTGATCCCTTTGTTATACTGATGGGCCTAGGAGTAGTAGCTAGCGGTGCATCATTCTATTTCATCTACAACAAAATAAAAAAAGAAAATTGATTATTTCAGATACTTGTCTATTACGCCAGAAAACACGGATGCCGGCTGAGATCCAGAGATTTTCTCGGTTTCACCATTAGGGCCAACAATTAGAAATGTTGGAGTGCCTTGTGCACCGGCAGAAGACGCCACAGACAGATTGTGTTTGATTCTATCCGAGTATTTACCAGAGTCTAGGCAGGAATTGAATTGTGTTGAATCCAGTCCCAAATCCGTGGCAAATTTCTTCAGGTTTTCTGTGCTTGCCCATCCGCTTCCGATCCCGCCCTGGCTGGAATAGAGTTTGTTGTGGTATTGCCAGTACTTTCCTTGCTCGTCTGCGCAGTATGATGCAATTACCGCAGAATCCGAGTCTGCGCCCAAAAACGACAGGTCAACGAAGATCAGGTTTGCCTTGCCAGGCGCGATATATTGCGACTCAATTGTGGGCTTTTCCTTTGTAAACCAGGAATAGCATTTTGGACATTGATAGTCGCCAAACTCTATTATGGTTAGCTTGGCGTCAGCTGAGCCCTGAATTGGGGATGCCATGGAGATGTCGACTCCGCCAATCATCTTTGGCTTTTCTGACATTTTGTGGTCGGACATTTTTTTGTCCATCATCTTTTTGTCTGTCATTTTCTTTTTGTCCGGCATTTTGTCTGTCATCTTTTCTGTTGTCTTTTTCTTGACTGGCTTTTTTTTGATTTCCTTCTTTTTGGTATCTTTTTTGTCGTCCATTTTCTTGTCAGTCATTTTTTTCATGACTTTTTCTGCATCTGATGGTTTTGCCTCCATTGCGCTTGCATGCGAGCTAATCATCATCGATATCAATGCAGCCGACAAGAAAAATGCAAGAATTGTTTTCATTGTACTACAGAATCAAAATTTTGCATTTAATGATTTTTCCAGATCTGGGTTTAATTTGGGAAAACGCTTTAGTAATTTTTAATACAATCAGTATTGATTCGGTTCAAGGCTGAATTATTCAGTCAGTTCCTTTTCCCCTACAGTTTTGAATCGAATCCTTAACAATAATTCCATACAAACATCGCAGATCAGACAAAATTTGCAAAATCGGATTCGATTTTCGAATCTAATGGCAAAGCTTTAATCTAGTTTTTTGAGGCTGCAGCTTGGGGAGAACTTGAATCGTCAGTACAGTCCACTGGAAATATGCAATCATATCCTAACACTTGACGAATCCATCAGATTTGTGGGTAGAATCAAGGACAAAAAGGTAGTCGCATTTGCAAGAAACACTACCAAGGCGCCACTGCTTGACTCGGAGCTAGGCAACATGGCGCATTACTGGGCGTCAATCAAGGCAGGAGTCGAAGAAATGTTTGACGGCCCGTTGGGCAAAACAAACTGGATGATTACTGCAAAAGAACGGGTAAAACTAGTGACATTATTCCTAGATGACGGCCTGCTAATATTTTCACTAGAAGTGGACTCTGACCATGACGGGATAATCAAGCAGATCCAAGGCCTGAATATTTCATTATAAAAAAAAGAGATTATGGTTGTGTTGCGTATCCGCGCTGTATTAGAATTCCCGCAGTTCCTTCAGATACACAGATTGCGTTACCGTTAGATTTTTTGAGCATTAGTTGTAGGCCTTCGTTGCACTGAACTTGGCTTGGCTCTACGCCTTCTTCCATCTGCTTTAGTGGTGCCAGTACTGGTCCATCGACAGAATCTTCCATGGCATCTTCCATGGAATCTAGCACTACCTCTACAAACGGACAGTTGACTATGAATCCGCCAAGCGCAGTTGTCAGCTTCTCATTTGATGCAGCCTCCGTGATTTCTGCTGTCGTAGTCAGAAACGATGCAGATTCTGTGTCAACCCAGGTTACCGTCTGGATTCTCCAAAATGGAGAATAGAACTCGTCGCCTTCCTGAGTTGAGCCTATGCTTGCCTGAAATCCTGCCGGGCCTGTGCCTGTAATGCCGTTTGTGAAAACATACAGATCAGATGCCGCAGAAGACACCAGGGTCTTGCCTATTTTCTCAACATGTATGACACCTAGCATCTCTGCTACCTCTGGCGATGATGCATCGGTTGCAATATAGTAAATTGTAGAGCCGTCCGGTCCAAATCCCCTATGTGCAACAAATGTTACCACCATGTTTTCTGTGTCAATTTCTAGGACTTGGCCACCACCATATGGAGTGTCGTCACCTAGTTCTGGATTTTCTCGAATTGGTAATGCACCGCCCTCCCATTGAATGAATGGGCAATTCACTATTACTCCGGTTTCCTCTATTGACAGCTCGCCTGCCTGTTGCGCTGCAATGATTTCATCTTCCGATGTTAGCTCTCTTGCGTTGGCTTCATCAGTCCAAGTCACATGCAGTACAGACCATGCAGGGCTATATTGTGAGTCTCCTGGCTGCGAATCTGCAACGTTTGGCTGGAATCCGGCTGGGCCTGGACCCTCAACTCCGTTTGTAAACTCGTAGATTTGTGCAAGAGCATCTGCTGGCGTGTTTTTGAGTGCTGGTGTGTATACTACTCTAAATCCTGTCAGCTCGCTTAGATGATCAGCTACTTCCTCATGTGATGCCTCTGTTGTAATATAGAACACTTCGTTGCCATCTGCATATCCCATGATTAGTGGAATATCAAGTGGGACTGACGTGTCTAAGAGTTCTTGCACTGCAGCATTTGCTGTTAGTGTAGAGCCCGAAAACAACAATGCAACACTGAAAACTAGTGCCGATACTGTCTTGATCTGTTTAGATCGGTTTACGTTTTGCATTGGTAAAGTGATCGGAGTTTGGCATTTAAGGATTGTACCAAATCTAAATGATATCATGATATCATTTATCATAATACTTATATTATGCTAGCATGATATCATTTTCATGGCAAACATGCGACTGCTACAGACAAAGGCAGACAGAGAAACCAAGTCTAGGTTCTGGTATCTCTTTGCTGATAGCCGTGGGGCAGCAAATCGCAGAAAGATAATGATTTATCTCAAAAATAATTTGGCAAACGCAAACCAGCTTGCACATCATTTTGAGTTGGACTATAAGGCAATTCGCTTCCACCTTAGAATCCTAGAAGAAAACAACTTGGTAAAGAACAGTGGCCATGGATACAGCGACTATTACTTTGTGGCGCCATACTTTGAGTTAAACGAGGAAATGTTTTGGGAGATCAATACCATGATAGAAAAAGAGAGAGCAATGATCTGATGGAAAAGCTAAAACTAGTAATAAAATTTGGCAAAAAAATCCTACACACAAACAAAGCAGACCATGCAAAGGCAGAATGCCCCATTTGTAACAGAGAGATCAATCCATATTGGGAATCAAAGTATGGAGGACTGCGAGCCACATGTCCTGTATGCAAGGCAAACTGGGCGGAGTCATAATATGCAATCATACAATACAATGTCGATTTTATATTCAGCTGGAGGCGAAGAATTCCGTTGACCCGCGACATACTAGTCAGGGGACTAGACGAGGAGGTTCACTCAAAGATCGCTAACGCATCAGAACAGCTTGGCATGTCAGTCAATTCCATAATCAAGGACGCTGCAGACAAGTGGGTTTCTCAGCTAGGCAAAGAGCGCCACAGACACGATCTGATATTATATTCTGATGATGAATCACTCAAGTATCTATTATCAAAGATGAATGAGCTGACAGAGACCAATTGGTTCAAGATTTGCTGCGGACCTCCAAAACATCTAGGCATCACAACGCTTGCAAAATACAACTGGCTTGATGGTACCATAAAGCCATACGAAAAATTCTACCAAAATCCGACAGAATATGCAAAAAAAATAATTGATTCCATAAAGCCCCAGAAAAACAAACAGCTTTTGATTGCTGCATTTCTGACGGGGGATTTGGCAAATGATTCTATAAAAAAATCAGCCAAGTTCTGCGAGTGGTACGACAAAAAACATGTTCCAGGAATAACTCATTGCATTGCCCTAACAGAAACAATAATGCAGAACAAAATTGAGGATATTCTAGAACTATTCAACTGCCACGAGCAGATCTTTGTTGTCAAAAACAAGACCCTGCACAGGCTGCGTGTGACTGAAGAGAACTTTTACACCCTAGTAGTCTAGACCGAAAAATCCGAATAAAACATGTCATCATATGGCATTAGCGATATTCCAATTGCCAGTGGGATTAGGAACAATCCAATTCCAATTGCTGTGAGTATTATTCCAAGCCACAGGCAGCTCTTTGCCCTTTTTGGATCATCGTCTTTAATTACAAAATACGCAATCACTCCACCAATGACATTGAACAAAATCGGCAGCAAAAACCACCAGGCGCTTCTGCGTTTTACTTCCATGGTATAATCACCAGACCTGATCTAAAAAACATTAGTCATCATAGGTACTTGTCTAACGGAAATTTTTTTGCGCCTGGGATTTTGGCAATCTCAAATCCCTCTTGGTGCTTGTCCAGCGGCCGTGTAGCATCTATTCCGAGTTTTGCAGTGAGTAGGTTTTTCTGATCACTTGACGGGTCCAGACTAGAGCCTCGTACCTTTTCTATTATGGTAAGGTTTCTGTCCGCCTGGAATCTTGTCGCCATTGCATATTCTACCTGTACTGGGTCGGATGGGTCGATGTCGTCATCGACTATAGTTACCATTTTGAGTGAGCGATGGGCTGCAAATGTTTCTGCGATCGCCTTTTTGCCGTCGTCCTTGTTTTTCTTTGATATTTGTACAACGGCGTGGAGCCAGTTGCATCCACCATCAGACATGACGACTTTATTTGTCTGCGGAATTTTCTTTTTGACGTCTCGGTTCAGCTTGGACTCGATCGGCATTCCCATTAACAGTCGGTGTTCTGCAAAGCCTGCCAAAATATCGTGAAATATTGCATTGTTCCTATAGTAGAGATTTTCCAGCTCAAAGACCGGCTGGGCCCGGACAAAATCATATGTCCGAAGCATTTCGACCATCCATTCCTTGTGGGTTTTATCAGAGAGAATTTTACCCTCCATTACGATTTCCGTTCCAGACGGAACCATCCTTCCAGAATACGGTAATTTGGTTAGTGTGAGCTTGCCGCCCAAAATCGCGTTTGCAATATCCAGCTCGTCTTCACCCCATTCCGCCTGATATGCTCCTGCAATGGATACTGCTGGATGAACGCCGACAGTTATTGCTACTTTGAGGTCCTCACCATGCTCTTTGGCATCCATAAACGAGCGGTGCAGGTGTCTGCCTTCCACCATTCTGACAGAAAAGTGCGTTTTGTCTATTGGCATTAGTCTATGAAATGACGAGTTTTGCGTCTTTTTCTCATAGTTTTGCGAGTAAATTATAGAAGACGTGATGAATGGTCCAGATTCTTTTTCAAAATGAGTAACTATTGGTAAAATGGACAGGTCGTGCGACTTGTTTTCAAAGAACTTGCCAGATGACGTTACCTTGGGCTTTTTTGCATGTGAAATAGCCGAGATTACCTTTTGGTGAATGGTATCTTCTGTGCCAGAGACTGCCTTTGCAAATCTGGCCCGATTCCCAACCAGGTTTGCAACCAGCCTTAGCTTGCTTTCTTTAATATTTTCAAATAGAATTGCGTTTGCATCGTCCACCTGTGCAGTAAGCGATGCAATTTCAAATTTAGTAGAGACCTTTTTTGATATTGTGTGCAGCTGGCCCATCTTTTTTACTAGACCGATGTAGCTACGCAGGTCCGTCATTTCCTTATTGCCTCCGTTATCTTCTCAATTAGAACCTTGCTTGGGCCTGCGCCAAGTTCCTTTTGTGCCGACAGCGACACAACGCAAATGCCGCGAACCTCAGATGCCATCTTTTGCGATATAAGCTTTAGAAACATCAGGTCTGCTCGTATTGGAATAATCTCAGATGATACTGGCGTCGGTCCGGTTGCAATTGATATGATCATACCACCGATCCGCATCAGACCTTCAGAAATTGAAATGAAAAAAGCGTTTTCGTACTTTAAGATTTTGACATCGAATTTCCGATTTTCTGTCTCCACAGTCATGCTGTGGTCAGAACTTGACATTAAATGCCAGATGAGACTTATGCCTTTATTGCTATCGCTTCTTCTGGTTGGGCCTCTACCTGGATTGCAGCTTTGGAGAACTTGGAAGTCTTGGCCTTTCTAGTTGTTTTTGCAACCTTGGCAGTCTTTGCCTTTGTTGCTCTTGCCTTTTTTGGCTTGGCTTCTACAACTATTGGCTCTTCAACTTCGACAGTCTCTTCCACTGTTTCAATGGAGTTGATTCCTGTTGCTTCTTGAGCTTCGGCTTCAACTCTAGCGCGCAGCTTGGCCTTGTATTTGAGATTTCGTGGTTTTGTTCTCAGTCTGTAGCCACAGCATGGGCACCAGAGACCTTCCCATTTGATGAAGATTTCACAAATTTGACAACGTCTTTGACCTGAAGCATAACGTCCAGTTCCTACCGGCTTTTGTGCCTTGTATCTGGAGCAAATTCCCTTACACGTCATATTTTGTCAGCATATTATAGGAATCGCAAATATTTAAGCATGGATCCATATTTTTTACATATTTTTTGGGAAAAGAATATAGAAATTTTAACCGATCTTGCCGATCAGCTTGATCAATTTGACAAAAACTCGAAAAGTTGTATAAATATCTAACGATTTTTTTACGCACAGTATTACACGTACTTGGAGCCTGAGTTTGGGTTGTTTTTGAGTGTTTTTTTAATTTAGATCCTAGCCTGTGCGTGACAACGGCAGCACAAAGTGCCTATAGCCCTCCCTTTGCGCAATGAACCTAGCTGAAAGCATATCGCGCTTGCCACGTTTGTTGTAGTTTTTGATTTTCTTTGTTGTCTTTCTCTCATCTACAAATTCCAGCTCAAAGTGAGAGCAGAACTTGAGGTTTAGCTGCGTGGTGATTTGCTTTGCTACCTGCATGTTGCCGTTTCCAATTCGCACCAGCTTGCGCTCTGCTCGAAGGCCTCCAAGGATTTTTGCGACATGTGATGCTAGATCTTCTGGAGACGTGTACAGTCCGCGCTCTATTTCCCTGCCAAAATAGCTGACCGATATTCCTATTCGCTGCCCCGGATCTATTCCAATTAATAGCTCAGACGGGTTTAGTCCCGAGTCCAGCTTTTCTATAATAATTCCTTGGATTACTGTCGGGTCCTGCTGGAGAATCTCTTCATTTAGGATTGCTTGACTTGCAAATCTAGGCGACTCGCCCTCTGTTGTAAATATGAGGCTTCCTGGATATGTTGGGATCTGATCGGGCACGATAGAGTCGTATTCTAGGTTCAAAAACCTGAGTGCCTTGACAAACTGAAAGTAGGATTTACCCTGGGTGGTGGCAATACCAATACGACATTGTTGTACGGTGCTGATACTGTTTGTGATACAATAAGCGATTTAAGGCTTTACAGCTTGAGAATTGTTGACACTACGCTGTCAACTGCTTCATTAAACTTGGAATCAATGGTTGCACGTGTTTTATCCAGTTTTGCTGCACCGTCTGCTGCTATTTTCTTTGCCTGGCTTTCCGCTCTTACCCGGGTCTCTGAGATCATGGCTTCTGCTTCTTGCATTGCCATCTGGGTTACCTTTTCTCTAAGGGAGTCGATCTCTTTTTGGGCGTGTGTACTGAGGCTTTTTTTCATATCTGCCACCTTGATGTTTAACGAGTCCAGATCGTCCTCTAGTTCTGCTAGGGACTTGATAATTTTGCTTACCTTGGAATCTGCAACTACGCTTTGAGCTGGTGCGTCCTTCATACAGCTAAAACCCGCCCGTACGGCTAATTAAATTCTTCATTTTGTGGTAAGAAGCAAGATTGCCCGTGATAGATCGCCGCCGGTTTCCTTTAGGGCGTTTGTTGCCACTTCTGGGGTGACGTTTGCCTGACTGCATATGAGCATGATATCGTCTTCTGAAAAAATAGGAGTCTCTAGCTCCTTTTCCTCATAGGAATCCGCAATTACCTGGAAAATGGAATTGTCCTTTGACTTCATTTCTGTCACTGCCGGTTTTGTAATTATGATTTCTTTTTTGTCGGTTTTTATGATTACCTCCTGAACATTGCTGAGCTCTTTCATGTCTAGGCCCATCCTGTCCAGCATTCTTCGCATTTCGCGATTGCCTCCCCGCATCATGTCTTTTTTTGCTCCAAACTATTTTTTAAACTATCTCGCACCTTGATCGCAACTCCGCGCTTTAGCGTGCCCATCATCTCCGAATTTACAATTGCGCGCCCCACAGCAATCACCTCATTTTGGTATAATACCGGAACGTCTGCTCCAATGAGGATGTTTTTGCCGGCCCAAGTAACATGCTTGCAAAAAACCGACTTGCCGTCCCGAACAAATGGCGCAGAATCGTCATTTACCTCGACGCAGTTTTGGCGGAACTTTTTGTTCTTGAGTAAAATTTGCGCAAAGTACGGCGAAATTGCCAGGCCTCCGTCAATTCGCAGAGTGCAGAGCAGTTTTTTGTCATGATATACTTCCCGAATTCTGCCTGTCTTTTTGGAAAATGTCATCTCTATTTCTTTGGGCAGGTTCTTTGATATTCCGTTTCCAAAGAGCGCATCAATTGTGTGTTTTAGCTTTACTACTGGATCCAATGATTATTCCAGTGTAATTCCATTAATATGTCAAAATGCTATTTTGGCAGAGATATCGTAAAGATTGTTGGGTTGTTCTTTACGTAAATTGTCCCGCCGTGTTGCTCTATGATGTTTTTGACAGTAGCAAGGCCAAGACCAGTTCCCTTTGGCTTGGTAGTAAATAATGGCTCGAATATTTTTGATGTGATGTTTTCAGGAATTTCAGGTCCCGAGTTTTCAATTTCTATTGTAAAGAACTTGTCTTGATCATTTACCCTGATGTTTATTGTTCCTTCGCCATCCATTGCTTGAATTGCATTTGTCATAATGTTTGCAATTGCCACTTCGAGTTTTTCTGCGTCACATTTTATGGTGTGATCATTTTCTGGCAGGTTTATTGTTATGGTGGAAGGCTTGTCTATTCTATCAGCAACAAGTAAGAGGATTTTTTTGACCGAGTTTTCCTTAATTTGTAGTTGTGTAGTTCTCACAAAGTCTAGCGTGTCGCTGACCAGATAGTTGATTTTTGATGCAGCTCGCTCTATTCTGTCTAGCTGGGATATCATTTTCTCATCAAGTGTTTTGTTGTTTTTTGCTATCTCGACTGTATTTTTTATAACAGATATTGGGTTTCGGATATCGTGTGCAAGTCTGCTTGCAAGTTGTCCTACCGCAGAGAGCTTTTCACTTTTTAGAAGATCCTCGTTTAGCCTCGTTATTCTGTCAATGTTTCTCTGGTTTGAGCGAATTGCTATGAAGACAAAGGCGCTCATCGATACTCCTATTGCAGGCACCGCAACCATAATCGCGGTCTCAAAGTCACTAAACGTGTTAGGACGGCTAAATTCCACTATCCATGTTCGATGGCCAAAGTCTATCTCTGCTGATTTGTGCCAAGAGCCATCAGGTGTATTTATTTTAGAGTCATAAAGGAGATTTTCTTCAGATTTTGCTGAATCATAAACTTTGATTCTCATATCGTTGTGTTGTACTGCACCTAGGCTAGGCAGCATTGCATCGAACAAGTCATGTGCCCTAAATGCAATATAAACAAATCCTTGCAACGCAGCCTGTTTTTCTTCAACGGATTCGTGCGGCATGTTGTTTTTGTATACCGGAAGATACATCAGAAATCCAGGCTGGACATCCTGTGTTATTTCTTGCACCAAGATAACTTTGCCAGAAATTGTTGCAGTATTAGTGTCACATGCCTTTTCCATCGCTGCGCGTCTCACAGGTTCTGAGAACATGTCGTAACCAAGTGCCTGGAGATTTCTAGTGTTGACTGGTTCGATATAGATAATTGAATGATATTCGTCTCGCGGAGTGTCTGGCCTAACTGAATAATTTGGATATACAGATTGCATTTGTTGTATGTGTTGTGCTAGATCATCAGCATTTCCTATTTTTTGTGAATAGCCTGTCACCTGCACTCCCGGAAATCTGGTTTCAATTTGCTGGTTTTTTACAAAGGTTTGCCATTCCTCTGAGGTTACTTGGTCTGAGCTGGCAAAGAGCCCCTGTGTGGCAAAGAGGACTTGCTCATAGTTTACCAATCTGCTTTCTATTGAAGAAGCCAGATCCTTTGCAATTAGATCAAACTCGTTGTCTTTTTGGATCAAAATATAGCTGTAAAACAATCCAAGTATGGCAAATGTGATAAACAAAGAGCCCCCCAATACAATAAAATCAAAATGCCTGTTGTGCATATTCTTGATTTTTAGAATTTGTATATTGTAAATAGGTATTACCATATGATGATAGGTTTGTAAAATATGCGTCTTGGCTTGTGAGTATATATCACAGGACACATCTATATAGATAAATTAAATTCATGTAGTTATGTCAGAGAGAGAAGAGACAAGACGAATACAGTTTACCGGAAAATCCTCCTATATAGTGTCATTACCAAAACAGTGGATTATGGAGCTGGGCCTAAAGCAAGGAGACCAAATAACCATAACTCGGGAGGGAAGATCGGCACTCAAAATAATTCCTTCCAAAGACCAAACAAAATCATCACAGGGCGAAGAGGCAGTTTTAGAGATAACACGCGAAGACAACAATGCCGCAATTGTTCGCAAGCTGGTATCATTGTATTTTCTTGGCTACAAGACAATTCAGATAAAGCCAAAGGGAGACAGACTCCAGCCAGGCCAGAGAACTGCAATCAAGTCAGCAGTCAAGGGAATGCTGATGGGCGCAGAAATAATTTCAGATTCTGTTGACGGCATAACAATTCAGGTCTTGGTGAATTTATTAGAATTAACTGTTGACGGCGCCTTTAAGCGAATGCTTCACCTGGCAAAGTCAATGCTCAAGGACGCATTACTTGCGGTAAGAGAAGCAAACTTGGAGCTTGCAAAAGAGGTAATCGACTCTGATGACGAAGTAGACAGGTTCGGATTTTACATTATTCGACAACTAAAGATCGCAATACAAAATGAGTACATGTTGCATGAAATGGGCTTTACAAACGCGCGACAGTGCCTCGGATACCGACTGATTGTCAAAAACATAGAGCGAACAGGCGACCACGCAGTACTGATTGCCAAGGACCTGCTGGAATTCAAAGAATCAGTAAGAGTGGACGCAATGGAGAAAATTGAGGACCTAAACGACTTTGCAATATCTGTCTTGGACCAAGCATGCCTGGCATTGTTCAAAGAAGACTTTGCGCAGGCAGAGAAGGCAATTGAAAAGGCATCAGAATTATCAAAATACGAGAAAAAGATAATCGAGTCCGTCAAGGCCATAAAAGACGAAGAAGAGGCCTACCGAATAAGAAGAATGGCGGAAAACATAGCAAGAATTGCTGAATACGCATCAGACATTGCAGAAATCGTACTTAACATGAACGTAGAAAAGTTGTTAAGAAAACGACCATAGCCGGAATTGTACAATGCTAAGCGCGATTCTAATCACATATGACAACGAAGACACCATAAGGGAGGCCTATGGTTTGTGTGAAGCAGCAGGCTACAAAGTAGACAAGCTGATTCGCCAGAAATTTCTCAACAAGGCAAGATATGGAATTGGCGAGGGCAAGATGCTAGAGATAAAGGAAATCTCAGACAGAATAAAGCCGGATGTTCTAATTTATGATGAAATTCTCAAGCCAAGTCAGAACTACAATCTGGCATCAAAGCTCAAAATCAACATCCTAGACAGGGAATCACTAATCTTGGAAATCTTTGAGAGGCGTGCCACAAGTTCCGAATCTCACTTGCAGATCAAGCTGGCCCAGTTCCGATATGAAATGTCAAGGGCAAAGGAAAAGGTCCGACTAGCAAAACAGGGCGAGCAGCCCGGATTCATGGGAATAGGCATGTACGAAGTAGATTCGTATTACAACGACATTCAAAACAGAATGAAGTCAGTAAAATCCAAACTGGAAAAGATGGGCAAGCAGCGGGCACTACACCGAGAGGCAAGAAGGCGTGTCGGCCTCAAAACAATATCACTTGCAGGATACACCTCTGCTGGCAAGACAACCCTGTTTAATTTGCTGACAGGCGAGACAAAGCAGGAAAGCCCAGAACTATTCACAACACTATCTACCACAACGCGAAAGGTCCTAATCGACAAAGACCCAGTCCTGATTTCAGATACAGTAGGGTTCATCTCTAAATTACCAGCATACATGATAGAGGCCTTCAAGTCAACACTAGAGGAGCTCAAGTACGCCGAAGTGGTAATTGTGGTAATTGACATTTCAGATTCGGAGGTGGAGCTGCGCAAAAAATACCGGAGCTGCCTCAAAACCATGGCTGACCTCGACGTAGACCAAGAACGTGTAATCTATGCCCTAAACAAGTCTGACCTAGCAGAGCCAGACCAAATACTCCAAAAGGCGGAATTCATTGGACTAACAAACAGCAAAAAATGGGTACCAGTCTCTGCAGTGACCCAGCAAAACATTCCAAAGCTGCTCGAGCTGGTCAAAAAAATGATCTCTAATCCCCCACAGCAAATAAAAGAAATCCCAAGAAAGCAAGACCTATCAAAATTCTATGAACAAGATGACGATTGAAGTACTGCGAATAGGGCAAAGACTAGTCCGAGATGATAGAGTCACAACCCATGTTGCTCTGGTCTCGCGCGCATTTGGCGCCAAAAAAATCTACATGAATGAGATAAACCCGGAAATCAAGGAAACGCTTTCCAAAGTAAACAAGTCCTGGGGAAGCGACTTTGAAATACAATACATTGAGAACTGGCGGACACTGCTAAAATCAAAGAAAAAGGACGGTGTAAAAATAATCCACCTTACAATGTATGGCCAAAACATCAATTCCATACAGGCAAAAATCGCAAAGGAAAAACAAATTCTGATTGTGGTTGGTGCAGAAAAGGTTCCGCGCGACGTCTATGAAAACGCCGACTATAACGTGGCAGTTGGAAACCAGCCCCATTCAGAGATAAGTGCACTGGCAATAGTGCTAGATAGAATCCAGAGCGGAGCCCAGTTTGATTCCAAATTTGATGGTGGCAGATTACAAATCATACCATCAGAAAAAGGCAAGCAGGTAGTGTCAAAAAAATCCTAGCTTGGCTGGACCCATCCGCCGCAAGACGAGCAGATAAGCATTCCTTCATCGTCTTCGTATGTCGGAGAGCCTGGAGGGCATTCGCATTTTGAGATTTCCATGGTGTAATTCTGAGCTTAAAGTTATTTTAGGAATGCCGGCAAAAAATCAAACATTTGTTTGGTATTTTGTGCCTATTTGCTTAAAATACAAAGAGTTTGTTGCGAAATTCGCTATTTTTCGGCAAGTCTTGCCTGCTCTGCACTAAAGACATCAACGACATGAGACGCCAAGCCCTCAATGTCAAGGCACCTATCGGCAGAAATCAGCAGAGTCATCTTTGCAATTGGAAATGGAAAGCTCAGCAGAATTATCTTGTCACGCCTTGCGGCCAAATAGTTGATTGGTCCTAGCTCTTTGTCCAGCTCATGTCGCAGAGATATCTGTGAGATAAACTCCATAAAACTGGATAGCTTTTTCTTGTCATCCTCTAACGGCAAAAGTCCTTCCTTGAATCCGCCCGCCACCAGCTTGCCATATTCATCTAGGATTCCTGCAAATCGTATTTCTTTTTCCATTGTTAGTTTTTTGCATTTTTCATCATATGTGGGATAACGAATTTTGCTTACAAGCGACACAATACTTACCCCCACAGTGTCAGAGTTGATCTGACACGGTCTATTGAGCGAATTTTTCCAGTGACAACTTCTTTGATCATACTATCTGATGGCGCCTCTACTTTGGCAACAATATCGTATGCTCCAAAGACACCATGGGTTTCTTTGATCTTTTTGATTGA
Source organism: Candidatus Nitrosotenuis aquarius (assembly GCF_002787055.1). Classification (NCBI taxonomy): domain Archaea; kingdom Thermoproteati; phylum Nitrososphaerota; genus Candidatus Nitrosotenuis; species Candidatus Nitrosotenuis aquarius. The sequence goes on along the minus strand of NZ_CP024808.1, from coordinate 1,424,011 downwards.
CTTTAGCTCAGATAACACTCGTTCTTCTGAACCAAGATCACAGTTTATCAAAACATAGGCGTACGACATTACACTCACCTATGGGATGTGCTTTTTGCAATAGCATTTGAGATCAGTGCACTCTTTTAGTGCGCTGATGTATTCTGTCATTGGCTTTTTCTCTATTCCGCAGAAACAGACTTCTGCCTCATCGCCGCATTTCACACAATAGCTCATGGTTATGGTACGCATCAAACATATTTATCATAAATCATTAATTCATAGAGAATTTATCTAATAATACAATAACAAAGCAAACAAACATTCAGAATTCCTCTGAAATGATGAACAAAACCAGATAACTGTAAAGCCAAACTACGCCTAAGCTCATAAAACAAAAGAGATCGCATGATCATGCTTTTGTGTCATGGGGTGGTTAATGTATGAGAAGCTGACGCAATAGCCAATTGACCTGTACCCAACATTGGTTTGCCGGCAGAACATACTGCTTCTGCCCTCAGCAAAGGATGTTGAATCCCCAAGTCAGCTTCCTACTTTTCTTCGCAGATATTAAATATGCAAATCAAGTTCTGGAATCATGGTCGAGTCGTACGAAGACCCATTTGTCAGAATTTCTGCAATGATTGGAGGAGATGAATATCTCAAGGTTGCACGTGCTTTGCTCAAGGCAGAAGATGCAACAGACGAAGAAATCGCAAGCTCAACAGGCCTGAGAATCAACATGGTAAGAAAGGTTCTCTATGACTTGTTTGGCAAGGCACTGATCACGGGAATTCGCGTCAAGGATGAACGAAAGGGCTGGTTCGTGTACAGGTGGCGCTCAAGAAAGGACGAAGTTGAAAATTTCATTGAAAACCAGAAAAAGAAAATTGCAGAGCGACTGCAGCAAAGACTCGACTATGAAAACTCGTCACAATTTTATCATTGCGGAAACGAGGACTGCCCAAGAATCACATTTGAGACAGCACTGGAACAATTCTTCAAGTGCCCAAGGTGCAATGGCGTGGTGAATCTCAAGAAAAACGACAAGCTCAAAAAAGCGCTCGAATCAAAGATCACCGACATTAGAAACGACATGCGTCGTCAGATATAGTGTAGAATAACTTCGTTGTTCTGACGTCTGATTTTGTGCAATTTCAGCCTCAGGGATTTTGATATTTTTGAGAATCCCTCTCCCTCTACCAGTGTCTTTGCTGTTTGTCCTCCAACCAGATATGGTGTTATGGTAACTATTACCTCATCGACTAGGCCTTGATTTACAAAGTCCCAGTTTGTGGTCCCGCCGCCCTCAAGCAGAATGGTTCTGATTTTTGCCTGGTGCAGGAATTGCAAAAGAGGTTTTAGCTCGACTTTATTTTTGCCAGATATAATGACATCAACTGGGAATCTTCCAAGCCTTGCTAGGTTTTTGCGTGATGCCTTTTTTGATACAGCTATGATGGTAGGTATATCATATGAGGTCTGGATTATTTTGGAGCCAGTTGGGATCTGCCCCATAGAGTCCAGAACTACTCTTACTGGGTTTTTGCCCCTTACATGCCGAACAGTCAGCATTGGATCATCCTGAAGGACGGTGTTTTTGCCAACAAGTATGGCATCTACTCTAGAGCGCAACTTGTGGACGCGCTTTATGTCCATTTTAGACGACAGTGCCGAGTCTCCAGTCCTAGTAGCTATTTTGCCGTCCAGCGATATTGCCGCAGACAGGATCACGTGTGGCCTAAAGCTTGCCATGGATTATTTTGCCTCCGATCATTACTGCAGAAATTGCGGTTTCATTTGCCCTATGAACAATGCTTGCATGTGGATTGTGCATTGGCTCTAGGTCTAGTGAGTGCTTTTCAAAGAATATTCCGTCTGCCAAAAATCCAGGCAAAATTGAGCCTATTTTCTTGCCAAGGATTGTTCCGCCGTTTACCGTTGCCATTTTGAGTATTTCCTTTGGGTCTATTCTTTTTTGGTGTAATCCCATGTGAGCCTTCCAGAGATAGTCCATTTCCCGAAACATGTCTGGCGAGTTTATCATGACATTGTCTGTTCCGATTCCTATTGTGCAGCCTGCCTTTGCCATTGCCTCAAAGTTTGGTATCCCTTCTGCCAAGGACGAGTTTGCCCTAGGGCAAATTACAATTCCGCGTGTCTTTCTTGCCGCCTTTTTTAGATCGTCTGTACCAGCAAATGTCATGTGTACCAAAAAGTGCGGCTTTAGCTGTAATGCCCGAGATGTCTCTGTTTTTTTGGTGATCTTTTTGGATGCTGCCATGCTTTGTTTTGTCTCGGAGCTGTGAATCGCCCTGATCTTTTTTGTCCTCGAATAATATTGCAGGGCGGAGTCACTGTTCTCATTTGCGCCAGAGATCCCAATTCCGTCAGAATTCTTTATGACTTGCAACAATGTCTTTTTTGCATCAGAGGTTAGTGGTAGGTTTTTTTTGATCTGGGTTCTGTCGTGGTATGATTCAACTCTACCCAGAATTATTCCCCTAATTGGAATGTTTTCTAGTGCTTGTCTTAGCAGGGATATGCCTGCTGGGCCACCCTCCCTAAAATCAACAAATGTCGTAATTCCTTTTTTGATCATGGAGTGGCAGGAATTTTTCATAAACGAGATCAGGTGATCAGGCTTGGTTTGCCTCAGGATTCTCTGCTTTGCTCCCAAAACCGGGTGGATTTTGCTGTCTACAGAGCCTGCAAGCGTTGCATCTTTGGCAATGGAATCGCCAATGTGCGTGTGCATGTTGATAAATCCAGGCACCAAAAGCAGTCCCTCGCAGTCTATTGCTTTTCCATTTTTTTGGCCAAGCTTGCCGAACTTGTCGCCAAGTATTGGAAGGCTAGTAGAATGAATGTACTTTAGGTCCCGGCCGTAAAGAACGCTGAGATTTTTTAAAAGCATGACAGCTCATAGATTTCCGGTTTTTCTTTTTTGGCATCTCGGATTTCCCGTATGGTATCAAGGGATTTTGTTGCAAGCTTGACTGCCTCCCTTGCTGTTCTGCCGGTTCCAATTCCGCAGTTAAAGGTCACATCAAACTCCTTTTTTGCAATTTCGAGAAATTCCCGCGCATTTTTCTTTGCGTTGCCAGACGTTACCACCATGAAATTGTCGCCTCCCATAAAAAATGCCAAGGATTTTTTTGCCAAAAAGAACTCGGACATTTTCGCATAAATTCCAAAAATCGTAGACGAGATTTCGTATGGAGACTTTACCTTTCTTTGCGAAGTGATGTTTTCTACATCAAAGTGCATTATTGTAACCTTTTGATCAGTGGTGCCATTTACAAATCCAAAGATATGATGGTCTTTGTCCAATACTATAGGAGTCTTTTTGCCCTCGTATGCCCTAAGATTTGCATCAAACGGATTGTCGGCATACCCAATCGACATTGACAGTTTGAGTGACGATACTTGCTCTAGTTTTTGTTGGATTTCAATGTGGTCTGCCAAGGTCAGGCCGTTTGTTATTACAAAAAACTCGTCAAACCTGTTTGAGAAGACCAGGCAGTTTTTCTCTGAGAAGAGTTTTTGGATTTCCCTGTACAGATGGGCCTGAAGCATTTGCAATTCGTGCTCTCTGTCCGAGCCCAAGGTAAGTGTCCATGGGCCATATTCCGTTATTTTGATTATGGTAAGCTGGATCATTGGATTCGTTCCAATTCTTTTGCCAGCTTGAACACTGCCTCTACTGCACGCTCAGAGACAGGCCTGATTCGTGCGTATGCGTGTCGCTCCTGCATCCCAGGACCAGATATTCCAAGGGAGACTGGCTTTTTGTGTTTGAGTGAGAGTTCCGTTAGGGATTTTGCTGTGCTGTGTGATATGACCTCGTCGTGCTTTGTCTGGCCCTTGATTATTGTACCAAGCGTGACTACGCCATCGACGTCTTTTTTTGATAATAATGCATCTACTATTATTGGCATGTCATATGCGCCTGGCACCATACAGGAATACTTGATTGTGATTTTGAGCTCTTTTGCCTTTTCCTGGGCAACAGCTAGCATCCGGGATGTTATCTCGCCGTTGAATTCCGCAGTGACTATTGCAATGTTCATCTAACGCACCTTTGAGAATTCCAGTAATTCCTTGCCATCAATGAACGGGATGGCGTATTCTTTGGCAAACTTTTGCGCCTTTTCCGGCGTGAGTGCGGAGTATGTCTGTCCGTCCATCATCTCACATATGGCAGTGACTGGCGTGAGATTTGCCAGTTGTGCCAAATACACCGACATTTCTGTATGGCCTTGTCTTTTTGCAAGTAATCCATTTGAGGCCAAAAGCAATGGGACATGTCCAGGCGTGGCAAACGAGGTAATGAATTGGTTTTTGGCATCATCAGAATGGTATAGTTGCGCCATTTCCTTTATGGTCAGGGCTCGGTCCTTGTCGGTTATGCCGGTGTAGGTCTTTCTGTGGTTTATTGAAATTGAAAATGTAGGATGATCCCCATATGGGGCAGTGCCCATTATCATTTTTTTTGAATCAGAGTCAATGTCTCCAGACTGAGATAGAATGTTGTGCATGTATTGCAGGTTTAGTGATTTTGCAAATGAATCCTCTATTGCAAGGCAAATTAGTCCCCCTGCATTCTGTCGCATTCGAGAGATGTGCTCTGGTGTGACAAACTGGGCTGCCACCACCATGTCTACTTCGTTTTCTCTTTTTCCCGAATCATAGAGCAGCACGAATTCGCCTCTCCTCAGTGACGAGATTGCCTCATCTAGTGTCATAATATGAAATTGGCTTTGGTACAATAATAAAGTTTACTAGTAAATTAGTAATTACCACTTTTTTGGTAAAAAAATCATTCCTGTTTTAGGAGATATTTGCCCAAAATGTCGGTTTCAATATTAATCTTGTCGCCTACCTTTCTTGTTGAAAAATTTGTGACACCAATGGTATGAGGTATCAGACAGACTGACGCAAGATTTTTTTTCACATCGACTACTGTCAGGCTGATTCCGTCAATTGCAATAGAGCCTTTTTGCACTACAAAGCGCGCCAGATTTTTTGGAACCTCAAACCAGATCTGCACTTCCTTTGGCTTTTTTTCAATTTTTGTAATTGTTCCCACTCCATCCACATGGCCCAGCACAAAGTGGCCCTCTAGTCGCTCGCCGACTTTGAGGCTTCGCTCGATGTTTACGATTTCGTCTACCTTTAGGTTTCCAAGGTCCGTCTTTTTTGTCGTCTCTTCGATCATCTCAAAGTTGCATTTTGATTTGTCAATTTTGGTAACTGTCAGGCACACTCCGTTTAGCGCTACGCTTTGCCCAAGCTTGAGGCCCTTGGAGTTTTTGCCAAGGTCCACTGTCATTTGTATGGCGCTGCGGTTCTTGGTGTTTTGCTTTATGTCTAGAACTTTGCCTACTCCCTCAACTATACCAGTGAACAATTACTGGAATTGTATAATTACGGTATAAAATGATTCAGGCAAGCCTTAAAAATAAAACCAAATCCAGTTTTTGCATGGATGTCTTTGAGGCAATAGAGCAGCGCCGCGCAATTAAGAATTTTGATCCAAATTATGCCATATCAAGACAAGAAATAGACGAGATTCTCTCTGCTGCAATACTATCGCCAACATCATACAACATTCAGAACTGGCGCTTTGTTGTAATCACAGACAAAGATACCAAGGCAAAGATGCGCGCTGCCTCTTGGAATCAGGCTCAGGTCTCCGACGCATCGGTCGTAATTGTGCTGTGCGCAGACTTGCTTGCGTGGAAAAAAGACCCAGCCAGATACTGGAAGAACGCACCAAAATCAGCCCAGGACTATTTGGTTCCTGCAATAATAGAGGCATACGAGGGAAACGAACAGTTCCAACGGGACGAGGCAATCAGGTCCTGCGGAATGGCGGCCCAGACAATAATGCTTGCATCAAAGGCAATGAACTATGATTCATGCCCAATGATTGGCTTTGTGCCAGAAGAGGTAGCAAAAATAATCAACCTGCCTTCAGATCATATGATAGTCATGATGGTAGTAATAGGAAAGGCACTAAAGCCGGCAAACCCAAGGGGCGGACAGCTACCGCTGGACCAAGTGTCAGTAAATGATCATTTCTAACCAAAATTTTTACACGTCAAACCCGTGATTATATCATGGCATTAATGGAGAGGATTCTCTTTGGTATCGCAAAGCAATGGATTGCAGGAGATACCATTAATGACGCATTGAATGCTGCCCAAGTCTCTTACAAAAACGGAATGAGTGTCATAATCAACAAGCTAGGAGAATACCACACATCAAAAAACATCATAGAAAACACCATCTCTGAATACAAAACAATAATGGGCTCATTTAGAAAATGGAAGGTAAGCGGCGCAATATCTGTAAAGCCAACCCAGATAGGCCTGATGAAAAGCAAAAAGGAATGCCTTAATAATTTTGAAATTTTGATTCGAGCCGCAGCAAAATCACAGACATTTGTGTGGTTAGACATGGAATCCTCAGACCACACAGACGAGACAATTCAGATTTACGAAAACCTTCTTGCAAGATACGAAAGACTTGGCATTGCAATACAAGCAAACCTGATGCGAAGCCAGGGCGATCTGGCAGATCTGCTCTCAATCGGGGGCAAGATACGCCTAGTAAAGGGGGCATATCGCGAAAGCCCAGATGTTGCGCTAAAATCAAAGGAAAAAATCGACCAGAACTATCAGAGATTGATGAAAATTTTATTCGAGTCAGGCAATGAGTTTGGAATTGCCACGCATGACGGCGCAATGATCAATTTCGCAATAACGCTTGCAAAAACACACGAAAAAAAATTCGAGTTCCAAATGCTTCGCGGAATTAGGGATGAGCTAAAACCAGACCTGATCAAAAAAGGATTCTCATTATCAGAATACATCCCATATGGGACAAACTGGCTTCCTTATTCTATCAGGCGCCTAAAGGAGAGAAAGAGGAACATTTTGCTTTTGGGCAGCTCGTTTTTGTCCCATAAAATGGGCACGTAGAAATCATACTTGAACATTATATAGAAAAAATTCGTTTTTGGAATAATGAAGACAACAGGAATCGTCTTGATTCTACTTGTTGCGACGCTGGCACTGCCTTTGGGGAACTCTTTTGCCGAACCAGCCAATCCGCCGACAAATCTTGTTGCCCAAAGCATCTCTAGCACGCAAATCAACTTGTCATGGAACGCACCAGTCAATTCCACGCAAAGCCTAGTCAACGGCTACAAAATAGAGCGCGATGCGGGATGCCTAGGAACATTTTCTGTCCTAGTGTCAAACCACACCTCCACCAAATACAACAACACCGGCTTGATGCCAGCAAAATGCTACGCATACAAGGTGTTTGCACTAAATCCATCCGGTGTCAGTGCATCATCTAATACTGCCCAGGCAGCAACACCACCAGCACCATCTACAAACCAAACCAAGCCAACTGACAATTTGGGCCAAAAGGTCTCGGATTTTGTCCACAAGAGAAACGAGCTGCTCAAAAAACAGCGCGAGGAAACACTCAAGCTAATCCGAGAGTGTCAAGACAAGGCAAACAACGCAACTAGCACAACACGAAAACAAATCATGGAAGACTGCCGCGAATCGATGAAGGCTCTAAAGGACAAGTACAAGGACGTAAGAGAACAATTCAAAGAAGAATTCAAGACATTCAAAAAAGATGCAAAATCCCTCTTAAAAGAGGCAAAAAAGACAGGACTCATCACAAAGAAAGACATCCGTGAGGCAAAACACGAAATTCGAGACTTTGAGAACGACACAAAACGCGAATACAAGGAACTAAAGCACGACATCAAGGACGTACGCAAAGATCTCAAAAAAGAGCTAAAAGAGCTCAAAAAAGAACAAAAGAAAAACAAGCACCACGATGATGACAAAGATGATGACGACTGACTCTTTTTCTTATTTTTAGGCACAAAATCAACAAGTTAGCTTAATCGTTATCAGATCAGCTGAGTAGGCCCTATCAGGCCGATACAATACAGTATAATCATGAAAACAACACATTGGGCTTATGAAGTTCGAGCCCCATTCAAGCGCGTCATGGCTTGGGACACTCTTTTCTTTGTCCTAGGTATTGGCGTAGGTGCCGGAATCGGCGCATTCCTAGCAACAAGCTAGGAATTTTTTCTATTCTTTTAGCTTTGATTCCTGAAATATTTCAGATTCGTACCAGTTATACCGGAAATAATCCAAGCACCACTCATGAAACATTGAATCCGTGCTGTAAAAGATCTCAGTCAGGTCTGCTTCTCCTTCAGCATTTGGAAAGGCAACGCTTGCCTCTTTTTCGTTTAAAACAATCAGAGTCTGAATTGTCTTTTTCATCTTTCTCTCAATTAGTCCTTTTTCTATCAAACTATCATAGTTGAGCTTGGCAAGTAGTTTTTTTCTTCCCTTTGGTACGACTGCGGATTCAGACAGAATATAGTTGAACTTTACGCCCTTTGCGATTTGCTTTACTTTTGGCTCTATGATGTCTAGCGGGATTTCAGTCAGAATTTCATAGATGTACTGGTTTGCGTTTTTGTAAATTGACTTCCACTGCTCCAGCACCTTGGATACTCCCTTGATGTGTGAGAAATTTGCAAGCTGGCCAATCCTCATGATAAACTTGGGCGGAATGTCGCCAAAGGTATGATCCTCAAAATATTTCCTGTTCCGAGATAGGAAGATGATTGACGGAGTCTGAGAGCAAATGGTCTTGCCATATGTGGTAAGCGTATAGTATCCGTCCATGTTTTTTACAATAAATCCGCCGTCTTCTAGTCTGGCAAAGTTGCGGTGAACCTCCTGGACTGTGGCGCCAATTTCCTTTGCCATGTTTGTTATCTTGGACTTTTTCTCAAGCAGCTTGAATATTATCTGGAGTCGCTGCTGGCTTGATAGTTCCAAAAAGTTGTTTGCGGCCTCTTCGTACAGGTCCACCATAACTAGTCTAGATCTTAACTAGGTAAAAAACAATAAGTACCCTAGGCTTCAGACAGGCCTTCCACGAAATTGTTTTGAGTGTATTTTGTGGAATACATTATGTGAGGAGCCTATTGCAAGACTTGCAATTATTACACCAACAAAGTTACGAATCGTCATTTCCGCGTTTGGTTGTCTAGCAATCACAGAATCATGAAACACCACATAGTAATTATCAAAGAGCCAAAAAGCAAGCGTTATCCAAGATACAATTCCTGCAGTCAGGTATCCTAAACGGGTTTTATTATTTACAAAGATTATCGAGGCGATAAGTGCAACAAACCAAACGCCAGACACTACAAGCCATCCGGGTTGATACACATCCGATCTGTCATCTAGCCAATAGTATGTGGTTCCTATTGAAGCCATTACCAAAAGCGACACTAACAGTAGCTTTTGATTTAGAACAAAACTAGTCCTGTTTTCTGTCAGATTTTCTTGTGGCGGGCTTAGTTTCATTTCCTGTGTTGCAATGTGTATTGATTCTGTGACGGATTTGAGTGGGATTGGAATTATTTTTCTAATAGAATTATCTTCAACTATGGTATCATGTATTAGGCTGTCAATTAACGGTCTTGCAAGCGACGCCTTGACAGGTGTTATTAGATCAACCCAATATGAAGAAAGTCTAGTGGTCAGAAACGGTATTTGTATGATAAAGAGCTTTTTGTGCAAATATGCCGAATACAACCTCATCAGTTCTTCGTAGGTTAGTCTTTGTGGTCCCCCAATATCGAAGATTTTTCCAGTGGTTTCTGGTTTTTCCATACAGCCTGCCAAGTATTTTATCACATCATCTACGGCAATTGGCTGGGCCAGGGATTTTACCCATCTTGGGCAGATCATGATTCTCAAGCGCTCAACCAGATAACGGAGCATTGCGTATGAACCACCACCAGCACCAATTATCAGAGAAGCCCGAAGTTGAGTCACGGGGATATTGCCAGATGCCAAAATATCTCCTACTTCTTTTCTGCTTTTCATGTGTGGCGAGAGATCTAGATTTTCATTTACTAGTCCGCCAAGATAGATTATTCTTTTTACGCCCCCCTTTGTTGCTGCTCTCAAAAAATTTTGTGCTTGGGTTCTTTCCCGTGATGCAAATTCCTTCCAGTGGTTTTTATCTCCTTCCATCGAGTGAACTAGATAATACGCAATTTCTACTCCGTCAAGGGCTTTCTCTAATTCATCTTGATTAAATAAATCCGCTTTTACAAACTTTAGATTGTTGTCGTCTTTTTTAGAACTCCTAGATAATGCCTTAACAGAATATCCATTTTTTAGTAAATAAGATACAAGGCGCGAACCAATGAATCCAGTTGCGCCGGTGACCAAGATATTGTATGGTCTGATCTGGGAGAATTGCATAGTTGTCTGACTCATTGGCGTACCCAATCACAATTGTCGCTTTGGATTTTTACAATCAATGGATTTTGCTTCATGCGAATGATTTTATTTTCTAGAATATAACCTGATGATAAAAACTATTTCTAGTGCCAACAGATTATTTTTTCCGCACAAATAAGAAAAATCATCCAAAGAATATCAACATAGTTAGCACTAGGAAAACAAGTTGGCACCATTTATTAATTTGTAGATGGAAATACCAACATTGGTTTATCTGAGGGCTAAAACAGTAAAGGGCGAGAAATATCTCTATTTGGTAAAATCAGTCTGGGATCCAAAAAAGAGTACATCGAGGCAAGAGACGATCAAGTATCTAGGCAGAGCAGCTGAGATAACAAAGGACGACATACCGCCAGACTATAGAAACGACAAAAAAATAATTGCATATCTTTCATCCATCGATACTGTCTCCATAGTGGAGAAAGAGGAGCTTCTTGCAAAGCTCAGAGGACAGCTGTACAGATATCTAATAAGGGGAGATTTTGACTCGACAAAGCAGCTTTATGACACATATTCGGCAACATCCGGTACGCCGGGTTTTTTTGAAAAAATTCTCACACCAGTAATGTACCAAATTGGAGACATGTGGGCAAAAAACCAGATAGGGATTGCCGACGAACATGTTGCAAGTAACATTGCAAACACCCTTGTCAAGATGATAAACAGCAAATACACGGACATTTCCACGAAGAAAAAGATCGTCATCTGCGTTCCCGAAGGCGAAGAGCATAACCTAGGCGCGAACATTCTAGAGATGCACCTAGCCAGCATTGGGCACCGCGTGTACAATTTGACACCAACTGAGCCTCATAATTCCATTGTGAGTTTTGTTGAATCTACCAAACCAGATTCCATAGTTGTCTCAGTCACATTAGATGACAGCATCAAGCCAGCTCAAAGGCTTATCAAAAAGATAGCAGAACACATTGATGTTCCGATTTTCGTTGGAGGCCAAGCCATAAAGGATGAGCAGATACAATTCGAATACGCTCAGATAATCAGAGACACCAACCTCAAAAACATAGCAAGGCTAGTGACCAGCAAGAAATAGCCATGCTGGACAGAATTACTTGGATTTTGTCACTTTAGCATAAAGAAGGAAGTATGTCTGCCTAACCAAGTATGTTTTTTGGAATTTTCTGGTCATCTCTTCCAATAACAAAAGTACATCATTGAGGGCGATTGTGCCTTTTTTATATTCAAAGATCATACTGAGGATTTCAGTTTTTTCTTCAGGCGTTAGTTCTTTTTTGAAATAGCCCAAGATTTTTTGCAATACGTTTGCATGTGATTTTACGGAAGGTTCGCTTTTGAGAGCTTGGCCTAGCTGTAAACCATATTTCTCAAAGATCTCGCCTAGTGCAAGGTGTTCATGGTTTGCAACAATGTTTCCCAATATTCGGGTACTGTTGTAGTTGTGTGCCATTAGCAGAAATTTGTTGATAGAATGAAAGTGGACTAGCTTGTCAATGTCAGGAGCAGACTTGATTTCCGAGAATCCTTTTCTTACAAATGCGGATATTTGCAAGCTGGTCAGCAATACATCTGGGTTTTTTGGCGCACTCATCATAGTATTAGCTGAAAATCAATATTTTAACCAGAAAAAGTTGAATGAAGAATTAGCACTAGATTATCATTGTAAAGATGTTTCAACAACGATATGCATTAGTATCACAAACGACAGATCAATTTTATGGGCAAGTTTACTAAGGTAGAGCCATCCTACATTTCCAAGGACGGCTGCCGCCTTGTGTGGGAGGGAATTGATGAGGACGATTCCGATGTTGTGGTTCTAAACAAAGACGAGTTGGATTCTCTGACAGAAATTTTGGCAAAAAACTCTACTGGCAAAGTGGAGCTTGAAGACGAATTTAGCACAATTCTGATAAACACGGATCTAGTCCAATTTCGCCTAAAGGACTCCAAATATCTGGAGGCAAAGACCGGTGTCATGACCAAAGCAATACTAGAATACAAAAAGGTCCCACATACTCCAAAGCCAATCAAGATTTATCCTAAAGAATTTCTGCCATCAATACAAATAGAAAAGGAAGAAGGCGACCAGCTGGCCGCGGTCCTAAAATCAAAGCCAAAAAAAGGAATTCCGCAATCAGATTTATTTCGGGTAATGTCAACTAGGCGCTCTACTAGGAATTTTGACTCATCCAAAGTAATAGAGCAATGGCAGGTGGACAAAATTCTGGCAGCTGCCGATACTGCTCCAACTGCTGGCAACTTTCAGGGTTTTGAGGTGTTTTACGTCAAAAACAAGGAGGTAAAGCGAAGGTTAGTCGAGGCAGCAAACAACCAACCATTCGTAAACGCGCCGGTAGTATTGGTGTTTTGTATGGACCCATCCAGAGTCAAGATAAACTTCCCCCCGGAGATTCTGGCAAAATTCTCACTGCAAGACGCAACGCTGGCAGCTGCGTATTCCCAGCTTGCCGCCTCGGCCTTGGGCCTAAGCTCGATTTGGATTGGAATGATTGACGAGGAAAAGGTAAGGCAGATCCTCGGAACCAAGCTTAGGCCGTCATCCATATTGTGCATCGGTTATCCACAAAAGAGCAGACCTCCAAAGTCCAGACGAAAGCTAAAGGACTTGGTCAGAGTTATTGAATAAATTCAGCAATATTGGTCTTTGAGATGCATAGTTCTGGAAATTCTGTTTGGATCATTTTTGCCAGACATCCCATAGACATCTTGACGCCTGCTGTTTTTTCAGGATCAGTTCCAGGATAGAGACGAATCGTTGTTTTTTCATCCTTTGCAAGTATTTCTATTAGGTATTGCTGGTTTTTTTCGTCAATTGCTACTGCGGGCACTAGTACGGATTTTTTTGTATGCGACAAAAACAAATCGTTTAACTTTATAATGTATGGCTCTGTTGCCACATATGGAGAAAACTTTTGTGCAAAATCTTCAAGATCTATTTTACTATCAAATACAATGTGTGGCATCAAGATCAGTCCTTGAACAGTTGAATTTGCGGCCTGTGTCTTGCCTTTGAGCGAAGTCTAGAACCGCAACATGGGCAGTTTATCGAATCAACTTGTAGATATATCGAGCAATACGTGCATCTTTTTTGTCCCATTGTATATCGTGCACCGTTTTGTGCGCTCTCTGCCTTGAAGCTGGTGCAGACGCCTTTGCATGATGTGGACATGAGAAAACTTAGGTTGTTTTTTATTTAAACGCAGGATAATTTTTTGCCCTAGTGCCAACCAGCAAAATGTGGAAAATTAGCACTAGATTGGAATTTTATCACTAGTTTATATAATAAAATTACAAAATCATATTCAATGAAACAAAAATTGACGCAAAATCACGCAATCAAACTTGTTGCGCTAGCAATTGCAGCCAGCTTAATTCTTAGCGTTACACTATCTACAAGTGCATTTGCTGAAGAAAAAAAGGACAAGAAAAAAGACGCAAAGAAAGATTCCAAAAAAGATACAAAAAAAGAAAATAAATCTGTAAAAAAGACAGAAACAAAAAAGACGCAGGCAAAACCAATCACTAGTGTAACACAACCAACACCTGCCTCTGTTGATCCAGCACAGCAAAAGCTAGACGAATGCAAAGCAAAGAAAACACAGCGAGAGCAATACGAATGTGAAAAGGCACTCAAGGCAAGCTCTGGAGATGCTGCATTCAAGGCAAAGGCAACCAAGACCACAATCGGCCCAATTACATTCTATTATGCCGGGGCAACAGTAGAGAAAAGTAGTGGTAAAGACATTGTGAACCTCAAGTTCCTAGTTGAAAACACCGGCTCCAAAGACAACATAGCCCTGTATTGTACAGGTCCTGCCGTGTGTAACTATGACGTATCAGATGGCACTACCACATTCAAGTATGCGGCACAAGACTTTACCAACGGCCAAATTGTGCTAAAGCCGGGAGCATCTAGGACATTTAACATGCTATTTGGTCCGGCAATTGGCTATGGAAGCTATGTGGACTTCAAGTTCGACCCAACAAAGCAGTACACGTTCAATGTAAAAGAGCCGTGGGGTTCTGGTGGCATTCCACTGAACCTAAAATAACCCCTTTTTCTTCCCATATCATCTTTGAATCAAAAGATCACGATAAACCCACTTGATGTCATATTGTGGAATGGAAGACATTCGGGCAGGGACATTGTCAATATTTATTCCAAGTTCGGCCCAATGATGCAGGTTGGCGCAGACACAAAGATGCTCAATTTCGGCTTATGGAAAAACTCTACTGTCCTGCCTGACGCGCAAAGGGAAATGTCGGAATATGCATCCGAGTTTGGCGAGTTTGGCTCTGCAAAAAAAATTCTAGATGTTGGTAGTGGGTTTTGCATTCCTGCCACAATATGGAAGGAGAGGTTTTCGCATCTGGACATATTTTGTATGGACTTGAATTTCTCAGAGCTAAAAAACGGCAGCAACCATATCGTATCTCAGATAAACTCATCCTCAGGCGACATTCCATTTTCTGATGAATCATTTGACAGAATCATCGCGCTGGAATCGGCCCAACACTTTGTGCTGGAAAAATTCTTTGAAGAGTCAAGGCGGGTCTTGACAGATGACGGCAAGCTAATACTTGCAATTCCCGTCACAGTGGATCCTTCATTATTCAAGCTTGGAATACTAAGCATAACGTGGCTTTCAAAAAAATACACCAAATCCCACGTCCTAGGCGCAATAAGGCATGCTGGATTTCGCCTCAAAAAGGAAGAATCCGTGGGGGAATTGGTGTATGCACCGTTTGCAAACTATTACATAAAAAATAGAAAAGCCCTCAAGGAAAGACTAGTCACAACATATTCTGGCAATATAGAAGGCCTAGTCTTCAAGTCGATGAAAAAAATGAAGGCCCTATCCGAGAGAAAAATAATTGATTATCTGTTTTTGAGCCTGGAAAAGTCCTAGCTGGAGATTTTTTGCGCAAACTTGACAGATATTGCGCCAACTAAGGCCCCAGACATTATCAAAAATGACGCAATTAATGGCATTATCTCAAAGTAGATAATCGATGTAAGGCTGGGCCACATCAGCTTGTCCAGTGTTATCTCATTGTATGTGTATGTGATTAGGGGATAATACATGAAATAAAATGTGCTTCCAAAGATTGCGCCAGATATCATCATGGATTTGGTATTTTTTGTTCTGGACAAGATATAATCGCCAAGTACTATTGGGATAACATTAGACAAGTAAAACGGAATTGTCGGGATCAGTGCATGATTTGGAATAATGGCACTCATTGTCATTATTCCCAGATATGACACGCCAACTAGTGATGCAACTCCGAATCTCTTTTTTGCAAATATAGCAGAGCTGACAAGTATTGTGGAGATCAAAAACGGGTACGCAACGCTTGCAAATCCGGCAGCAAACACTGGATTTGGGTTAAAATCAAAATAATCAGTCTTTGAGAAAGGCAGCGAAAAAGAATAGAACAATCCAGTTACAGAAAACCAAACAGGAATAAACGAAATTATAATACCAAAATGACTTGGCTTGGATTTTTGTAGTGATTTTGTGTTGACTAGTGCTCCAATGCTGGTCAGGCCCATACCTGCTATCAACACCAGATGGGGCGGGCTGAGCAGGCCATCAAGCCCAAAGGAGGAATGCCATACAAAATCAATCGGACCTGCAGAAAGCAGCGCGCCAATTCCTATTGTGGTGATTTTTATTCCCCGACTAAATTGCGGATTTTTGCCGGATTTTTTCCAGCTCAGATACAGTGCGACAAATCCTGCCAATGCAAGCCCCACACCAGAATACAGCATTGCGTGAGGAGGTGCAAAAAACGTCTCTGGCTTGTTTAGGATATGATTTGTAATGTCCCAGCTTCCACCGCTTGTCACAAGTATAATCCCAAAGCTCACCACTAGATTTGCAATTTTGAACAGCTGTGTATAGTCCAGTCTTGGCACTAGCTCTCTTTTCATGGTATTACCTGCACTACATGTTCTTTGACAAATTCATTTTGATGATCCAAAATTCCCCGTGTTGGATAGTGTGATATTTCAGATACGTGTGGCATTGCGACTGTTTTTGTGTATATTGTGTATGGGCCTGCCTCAGTTGGTGTTATTTGCAGTGTCATGGCGTAGGTGTGGTCAGGCTTAGCAGGCCTGTTGTATGCCTCAATGAATGGATACTGTGATTGTGTCATGGTTGCGCCGCCAGAATAGTCAGAGCCAATTTCAGTGTCTTTTAGGTATAGTCGCGGGGACTGCAAAAAGTCGTACGATGTAATTTTGATATTGTCTAGGTTTTTGTTTTGCGGAAATTCCACGGTGACGGTTTGCATGTCTGCTTCCTCACCCAGATTGGTCGCAACCAATCTCAGCTCAAATGACTCTCCAAGTGTGATTTGCGATGCGGAAAGTGTCGCATCCAGGCTTGGCTGTGGCACGCCAATTTGCGTGTCCTGGTATGTGTCTGGAAAAACCACCATGACCAAAACAAAATAGGCCGCCATTACACCTGCAGCCATAAGGTAAAGCTTCAATGAATTATTTTTGCGTCAGCTCTAAAAGTGCCTTTGCTTGCTTGTAGTGCACTTCATCAATCATTCTGCCTTCTACTACCGTAGCACCTTTTCCTTTTTTCGTAGATTCCTCGTATACTGCGCAAACTTTGGTGGCCCACTCTATTTCAGATTTGTTTGGTGCAAACAGCTCATGTGCCGATATGATTTGATCAGGGTGTATGATTGACTTTCCTGAATAGCCAAGACTTTTTCCAATGATACAGTCTTGCCTTAGGCCTTCTACATCTTTTAGGTCCTGCCAAATTGCGTCTATTGCCAGAACTCCGGCTGCTCTGGCATCGACTGGGATTTTTGCGCGAGAGTATTTTGCTCCTTCTGGTTGCTTTGTGTATTCTATTTTTAGATCATTTAGCAGATCAAAGACGCCAAAGACCACTGCGGGAATTCTCTTACTAGATGATGCGATATCATACGTGTTCACTACGCCTTCGGCAGACTCTATTGACGGAATCACAAAGACTGACTTTAGCTTTCTTTTCTTTTCCAATGTTGTTATAATTTTGATAATTTTTGCTAGTTCCCGGGAATTGTTTACCTTTGGGATTACAATTCCATCTAGGCCTTTCTGGACTATTTCGGCCAAATCATCTGGGATTTTGCCAGAGACAGGCGAGTTTGTCCTGACATAGATAGAACTTGAATAACTGCTCCTCGACTTTAGTACATCTTTGATCAGGCTTCGTGCATTTTTTTTCTCAGAATCAGGCACGGAATCCTCCAAGTCAAAGCAGACAATGTCTGCCGGCGAGGATTTGGCTTTTTCTAAAAAGCGAGGATTGTTCCCAGGTACAAATAAGAGGCTACGATAAAGCCTTGCCAAGAATTTAGGCGCCTTCTGGCTTCAGCAGGATTTTGCCAAAGAGGCCTTTTCCTGTCAACATCTTTGTGTGGGCTTCGGCTGCTTGCTCAAAGGAATAAACCGAGTCAATGACTGATTTTATTTTGCCCTTGCCCATCCAGTATAGGCCATCTTCTAGTTCTGCTCTTGTTCCTTGTGTGGAACCTAGGATGTTTGTTCCCTTGAAGAAGATATGTCTAAGATCTGTCTTTGCATCATAGCCAGTTGTTGCACCGCATGATACCAGTGTTGCACCATACTTTAGTAGTGTCAGCTGTGGGTTCCAGTGAGTCTCACCAATGTGATCAAATGACACATCGATTCCTGGTACTCCGCCAGATGATTTTGCAATTTCTTTGGTAATCTTGAATACTTCTTTGCTCCAGTCTTCCTTTCTGTGATCTACTGCATAGTCTGCACCAAGTTGCTTGCATTTTTCTAGCTTGTCGCCAGATGCGGTTGCAATAACTGTGCATCCGTATAATTTTGCGATTTGAATTCCATATGTTCCTACACCAGAACCTCCACCCATGATCAGTACGGTTTGTCCCGGCTTGATTTTGGCTCTGCCAACTAGCATGTGCCATGATGTCAATAGAGTCATTGATGCAGCTGCTGCTTCATCATATGTTACATTGTCTGGAATTTTTAGTACGTTTACTTCTGGTAGGTGTGTGATTTCCTGATATGCACCCCAAGTTGGACCAGTCTGGAATCCCCAGATTGTTCTTTTTACACAGTCAAATTCGCGTCCGTCAGTGCACGCTTTGCATACACGACAGGACATGTTAGAGTGAGATACAACTCTGTCGCCTACTTTGATGTTAGTGACGTCTTCGCCTACTGCGATTACGTCGCCTGCGGCATCGGAGCCCGAAACATGTGGTAATGGAACCGCAACCGGTACGCCTCTCATTCCCCAGATATCATTATAGTTCAGAGCAGCTGCTTTGACCTTGAATACAACCTCGTTTGGTTTTGGTTTTGGCTCTGCTATGTCTTTGACTTTGAGAATTCGTGCATAATTATCATCTGGTGCATATTCATCATAAACTACTGCCTTCATGTGTTTCTGGTTCAGTAAACCCCTAATTATATTTTATTTAGCGTCGCTCTATTTTGAAATCGCGTTTTGGTTGTTGTGTTGACTGGAGGATCTGCTTTAGCTGCTCATCAGATATTTGCGATCGGATCTTTCCCTGAGATGCCATGCCAATCAGATAGTTCTCGACTAGTGCCGCAAGCTCTGGCTTTACCATTCTGACATTGGTCAGTCGTAGTCTTGCCTCTGCAGAGAGTAATTGCTTTAGTATGATTTCTTTTTGCGCCAGAATTTCTTCGTCGCTTGGCCGATTTTGGTCTCCTTGATCATAGCTCAAAGGACATCACTAGGAATAGATTTTGAGTAATGGGTTTTGCACTGCAAGCTCGTCTAGGATTTCAGATGCCAGCCTGTCTAGCTTTTTCATTCCTGCATGGGTAACTACACGGCCCTTGCCTTGTACTTTTTCGACATAGCCCAGTTTTTCTAGTTCTTGGATTGCATTTCGTATGATAGCTCCGCCTGCGTCTCGGTGGTGCGAGAATGCGTATCCTACTGCCTTGTTTCCGCCATAATCGATTCTAAGGTCGTTTACGCCGATTGGTCCGTGCAGGTATATTTTTCTAAATACAGATGCGCATCTAGTGTACCACCATTCACGGTCTTGTGGAGGTCGCACTGCGTGTGAGCCTGTCTTTACATATGAAGCCCACTCTGGCTTGCCGATATTTTCGGCCTTTAGCGTTGCAGCTAGTCTTGATATTAGAACATCTGCTGGTACGTCGTAGGCTTTTGCCATGTGAAAGTCAACCTTTCAAATCGTCTTATAATCATTTGGGCAAATCACGAATCACTTTGGTCTGGCAATGACCTTGCGGTAGGTGTGGTTGCAGAACATGCATGTGATTCTGATTGATTTTAGGGTCGATCTGCCCATTCTTATTCGGCTTGTCCCAGGCGGAATAAACGACTTGCATTTTTTGCAAAACTGCATTCGAATTTCATATGGGAGTATAACTTTGTATTTGGTGCTGATTTTTTTGGCAAGGCCTGCCTGCCTTTGTGCAAGCTCCGGATTTTGCAAAATATTTGATTGTGCCTCTTTTACCAGAATTTGGATTCTATCCAGAGCAATCTGCTTTGGGTCATGCTTCATTGTGGTGTAGTATAACCATATTCTTAATATGGCTGCGCAATTTCTTTTTTAAAATCGACCCATGCAGACCAGAGTTCTCAAGGTAAATCCAAAAAATCCCAGCTTGTCGCAAATCAGGCAAGCTTCCAAAATCATACGATCAGGTGGGACGGTTGCATTTCCAACAGAGACGGTTTATGGCCTTGGTGCAAACGCGCTAGATTCCAAGGCAGTCAAAAAAATCTTTGACGCAAAGGGCAGGCCGGCAGACAATCCGCTAATTATTCACATTTCAGATGTTGCAGACCTTGGAATTTTGTCCAATAACATACCAAAAACAGCATTTGATCTAATGGAAGATTTTTGGCCGGGGCCTCTGACCATAGTGCTCAAAAAATCCAAGATTGTGCCAAAGATAACAACTGGCGGACTAGATACAGTAGCAATACGAATACCAAAAAACAAGATTGCTCTTGAATTGATTAGATATTCCGGTACTCCAATAGCTGCGCCTTCTGCCAATGTTGCAGGCAGGCCCAGCCCCACCAGAGCACAGCATGTAATCGATGATCTTTCTGGCAAAACAAGCATGATACTTGATGGGGGTCCGACAAAAATAGGAATAGAATCCACAGTAATTGATTTGTCCAGAAAAACCCCGATGTTGCTCAGACCGGGCGGTGTCACACTGGAGCAGCTGCAAAAGGTCTTGGGCAAAATTGCAATCCATCCCATTATACACGGCAAGAAGACAAAAACAATACACCGCTCACCCGGAATGAAATACAGGCATTATTCGCCGAGAGCAAAAATAATTCTCATAGAAGGACAAAAAGCCATAGTCAACAAAAAAATTTCACAATTGTTACAATCATACAAAAAGCAAGGGTTGCGAGTGGGCATTTTGGGCACAAATATCAAGTCAGACATGACAATAACGCAGGGCAGCCAGGAAAAAATCGCCGCCAATCTGTTCAGATCATTTAGGGAATTTGACGCCGAAAAAATCGATATCATTCTAGCTCGGGGGACAAGTAGGAAGGGGCTTGGCCTAGGAATAATGAATCGGCTCAGAAAGGCCTCCTACAGAAAAATCATTGTCTAGATTTTTGGTTTAGGGACTCTATTCTGCCCTTGTACTTTTCCTTGTAGGTTGCCCTGCATGTAGTACAGCAGAAAAAACGCTCAAAATCACCTACCTTTAGCGGGTGGGGCTTGCCGGAAATTGGGCCGTTGCACAAATCACAAGTCATGTTAAGTATCATGTTTTTTGTGATTTTGGCAGGCTTGGGTTTTGTCTTTATTGTGTCAAGCTGTTTTTCGACTTTGGGTTCCAGCAGCCCATGATCCAGTACTGGCGATACTGATTTTATCAGGCCTACATTGACTAGTCGCTCATATCTTGCCTGAACGGTGGGCGTGCTGACCTTGATTTCGCGAGATATCTGTCTGAATGACTTTCTGCCGTCCTGGATAAGCGACTGTATTATTGCAACATCGATATCATCTAGCTGGTATGGCATTGTATGAAAAAATGGAATGATAGGATATTAGTTTTCCAGTGTTGCGCGTAACATCCATGCAGTCTTTTCGTGCTTTTCCATTAGTTGTGTGAGAAAGTCTTCTGTTCCATCATCGTCTACGTCGTCGCACACTTCGATTCCCTTTCGCAGGCTTCGAATTACTGCCTCATGGTCTGCAAGCAGATTTGCAATCATTGCCTTGGCTGGAGGGTATTTTCCAGGATGTTCCTTGAGTGTTGCGGATTTTACAAATTCAGCTAGTGTTGCCGGGGTTTTGGTGCCCAGTGCTCGAATTCGCTCTGCAACATCGTCAATGTCTTCGTCAATTGCGGAATATTGTTTTTCAAACAATTCATGGTATTGCGCAAAGTCTTCTCCCGTGACATTCCAGTGATAGTTTCTTGTCTTGGTGTACAGTACGTACTGGTCCGCTATTACACCAGATAGCACTGTAACTACTTTTTGTCGTGCCTTTGGGGAAAGCCCGATGTTTACTTTGTCCATTGGTTATCAACTACATTTACAATATACAATGTTTACTGATATTCTATACCAGTATGATTGTTGTTTGACATGATTTCATAAAAATAGGCGATTCCTAGTTCGTTACTAGGAATGCACCAATTCCGAGTCCTACGCCGATTCCTAGAACAAAAAACAAGACATCCCATGCAATTACTTTTTTGAATGGCGCTCTGACTTCCCTGTTCCAGTGGCTTTTCTTTGGTTGGTTGTTTTCCATATTGTGCGATATGATGCCCAATTGATAGGGATTCGTCAGCTAAACTGCTTGGGTATAAGCTAGATTGTTGATTTTGGCATCTAGACTGTAATAGTGCTTGACTTGGTCTTGCCAATGTCTGTTGCAAGCAATACGGTCACGCTGCTTCCGGCATGGACATTATTTGATAACCGAATGCAGACCTTGCCTTCCTCGCCATAGTTTAAGAGACGTGGATCAAATCCATCGCCACTAATTCTATCAAATATCCACTTGCCGGCAGTCACAGAGACGGCAGAGCAATCATAGACTCCGGTTGCTGGGGGTACTTCAAGCTCGGCCCATGATATTTGGGCAGACCTTGCAGCTATTCCGCTTGAATAAGTCGCGGTAAATCGTAACCTAAGATCGGAATAATTCGATATAGAATCTGCCTCGGCTACGCCAAGTGTCTGTGTTGCAAGTGTAAATCCGGTTCCTATGCCGTTGTGGGTCCAGGACGCAATCTGGGTGGTTCCCTGCATTAGCCTCACAGTGAGATCTATGACACTTCCACCCGATGCGTCCTTGCCGTAAGCATATCGAACTATATGACCAGACGATGATTGCGGATCAATTATGTTTGATAGTCCCACTTCCCAGGTTTCTGTAGTGTCCAAGAGACTCAGCGAGCCGGACGTTGCATAGTTGGAATCGTTTTGAGTGGATTCGTTGATTTCATCATATAGTACGTTGTCGTTGTCTCCGCCTGCCGCATCGTCCCAGTTTTCTTTTGAAACATCCTGGTCTGGCCTGGCATACTGGGTGCTTCCACTGCTGACACCGCCTCCTGTAAATGACTGGGCTGAATTATAGCTGAGTCGCTCCGATGTAAGCACTGGAGAGCCAGAGATGCTTGCGTTATACGTTACTATCACAGAAAACTTGTCATAGTTCCAAAGTTTTTCCCCGCCAGTATTTTGTAAAGTAAAGCTTACCCTGTCGCTGCCAGACTGGGCATATAGATTCTCAAAATCAAAATCCGTATGTACAAAAGACGCATCCAGTTCTGAGCTTTGGGATCTTGCCGAGTTTACCTCATGAACTTGGGATGTGACTGAAAATAAAATAGCAAGCACGCCAACTAGGGCTGCACATACTATACCACCTGCAATAGATACGCCTAGACCCATCCAATGCTGTGAAGCTGTGTTTGTAATCTATGGTCTAGTTTATTCAGATTAGACAAACACTCCATGAATGAAAGGCTCAGCACCTAACAATCAATGAGACAAAATGATTCTAAATGGAGTTTAATGGAGGTTTTTGGCAAAAGTAAGGTGCGTCGTGCCTAGATTTTGCTTTTTTTCATTAATAAACAAAATTGGGCAAAGAACTAGGTTTTTCTTTTTGATTTTTCCTTTCTCCACTTGACGACCCAGCCGTCAAGTCGTTCTAGGATTTTGCCGAGGTCTTTGGTTTGTCTTGTTATGCTGTATTCGACCCGTATTGGAACTTGAGCGTAGATCTTTTTTGTAATCAGGCCGTGTTCTTCCAGCTCGTGCAGTCTCTCAGAGAGAACAGTGTTGCTTATCTGCGGTATGGCTTTTTTTATTTCGTTGAATCTGGTGACCTCGTTTTCGGTTAGCTTTTTGAGAATAAGCAAAGCCCAAGTCTTTCCAAGAACGTTCCAGATTTCATCAACGTTGCATTGTATATTGCGGTTTTTTTCAGATTCTGTTTCCATACCTAGTAGCAAAACATTATCTAATTATAAAAAATGATTGTGGGGGCTGAAACTCAGTCAATTTTTCCCATTTTGCCGAGATTATAGTCCAGTACTGCCTCTCTGATCTCTTGCTCTGTGTTCATGACAAACGGTCCGTACCTGGCAATGGGCTCACCTATTGGCACGCCGGCAATCAAAAGAACATCCAGTGTTTCATCTAGTGATTCAATTGTTATCTCGTTGCCATCCTGCCTGAAAAGAACCGCCTGCTCTTTATGTGCAGGCTTTTTGTCAGAGCCAAAAAGTCCCTTGCCAGAAATCACATATGCAAATGCATTATAGTTTTGCGGAACGGCCTGTATTGTTTTGGCGCCTGGCTGCAATATATAATGAAGGTATATGATCGGAGTCTTGGTGTCAATTACTGCCTTTTGGCCCATAGAGTCTCCTGCAATTACCTTGACAGAAACACCATTTTGTTGTATTATGGGAATTTTGCTTGCCGGAATGTCTTGGTAGTGCGGCCTTGTCATCTTGTCTTTTTTTGGCAGATTCACCCACAGCTGAAAGCCGTGCAATCTTCCCCCCTTTTGCAGAAATTCCTTTTCTGGCATCTCTGAATGTATTACGCCGGAGCCTGCAGTCATCCATTGCACATCGCCTGGATTTAGCTTGCCTGCATGTCCGTGTGAGTCCTTGTGTTCAAAGACTCCATCCAACATGTATGTGACTGTTTCAAATCCCCTGTGCGGATGGTCCGGTGCGCCCTTTGCCTGGCCTGGAGGCATTACTATTGGCCCCATCTCATCTAGTAGAAGAAACGGATCAAACTCTCGCAGTGAATAGTTTGGAAATGCCCTGTGCACCAAGAATCCTTCGCCTTCCGTGGTGGTTTTTGCATTGACTGTTTGCAATACTGATCGGCCGCTTTCTTTTTCTAATTGTTGGTTGTTTGTGTTTTGTTTCACGGTATAGTATAGGAAGTATGTTATTTAAATATAGTAGTAATTACTTACTTAGTAAGATAAGAGAATCTAACTAGGTTAGAGAAAAGTTACCAAGCAACTATTTTCTTAGGATCTCGATAAATAATTGCAATACAATAGAATATTGTTGACAAAATCAATACTCGCAGGAATCGCAATCGGTACATTTCTTGCAGGTCTTGGAATAGGTTATGCGATTTTTCAAAGTCAATCTGTGACTGTCACAAATGCAGAAATAGAATTAGAAAAATACAAAATTGCCGAAAGTCTTGCCGCCGAACATATCAAAACCTTCGATACGTTGGATTTTGATGTCTTTACCAACCAACAATGGGAGCGACTGCATGAGAGCCACTCACCCGACATTATAGTACACTGGCCAGACGGACGGCAGACAGAAGGTATTGAACCACACATCGAAGATCTAAAGGCGATGTTTGTCTATGCGCCTGACACACGTATCCAAGTACATCCAGTCAAGATAGCTTCTGGAGAGTGGACTAGTGTTATTGGTGTTATTGAGGGAACATTCACAGAGCCAATGCCATTGCCAGATGGTAGTTCGATTCCACCAACAGGAAAATCTTTCAAATTGATAATGTGTACTGTTGGCCATTGGAAAGATGGTGTGATGGATGAGGAATATCTATTCTGGGATAACCTAGAATTTATGAAACAGATTGGATTGGCCTAATCATCTAGCACTAGTAGTATCTTTTGAGATAATCAAGAAAGATTAATGAGAATCTAACTACTATACCAAACAATGGCAAAAATCACAATCAAGGCCACTGAAAATGGCCCATGCCTAGTAGATGTAGATGGAAAGACAGTGGCTGCATTATGCAGATGCGGTGCATCAAACAATAAACCTCATTGCGATGGATCCCACCAAAAAATAGGATTCAAGGCAAAAGCATCAGAAATCGAGGTTTAGAATTTTTATTTATTAAAAAATTTCAATTTTTACTTGTCCAAGGGCTGGAAACAATACAAAATTCTTCTCAATGATATACATTCAGGTGCGGCCGCCGGGATTTGAACCCGGGTAACGGGATTGGAAGTCCAGCGTACTACCAGGCTATACTACGGCCGCACAAACTGGAGTCGCCTTGCGCCTACATAAAAATGGTTTTTTCATATTCGTACAAAGTTCGAGCAACCACAACATGTGCCTCCAGCTGATTTTCATCCACCGAATATAGCGAATCAATGCTTTTCTTTGTAGAATCAAAAAACTCTCCCTTTGGAAATCCTCCAATGACTAGGCAGGTCTCATCCGTGCACATTTTTGCCACGGATTCGTAGCTGCTCTTTTTGCCTTCAGATGACAGCCCAATTACCTGGTCTGGCTCTATTGTATCAATCAAATCAGGAAAACTCATGTTCTGGATTTCAAATAATTTCTGATCGTCTGATTTGATTACTTTCTTCTCAAACAGCTGCTCCATTATTCCCGCAAATCTGTGATATGATTTTGGGAGCCGAACTCGCTCGCCCACCGTGATTACTTTATCATCTATAGTATGCACATAGACAGAAACTTCGTCTTCCAAGTACAGCGGTATTGTACATGCTTCAAGCAGGCAAAAATGCACCAAATCAGGTCGTCCCCGCTTTATCTCGTTTTTTAGGCCCTTCATTGCCCCAAAATGCCACGAATTATCAAGCAAAATTTCAGACGGCTTTTTGTCCATCTTTCTGCAGTATGCGGTAATGGCATTATGGCGGTACAGTTCCTTTGGGACTAGTTCCAGTGAGGCCTCTGCAATTACTAGTGATAACATTTTAGCTAGAGCCGATTTGCTTTTTCAGCTCATCCCATCCAGATTTTGCAGAGTCGTCTGTTTTTAGCAGCCCTGCATTGCAAATGTAATTGCCAAGTCTTTCTCGGACATACTGATCGTTATTTGTCAGAGACACTTGAGATTCTGCAAATTTTTGGTCTATTACACAAGAGCCGTCAGGCCTGTCATAGATCCTATACCAGTTGAAGAACTCTATTTTTGACTGGTTTTCCCTATAGAATTCGTATGCGGTTTTGATAAATTCCTCCTGGCCTTGCTCGGATCCTCCAATGTCTTGCGCAGTACTCCAGCTAAGCTCAAAGAACACAACTTGGTTGTTTGGCACCATATCCAGCGCTTTTTGTAGGTCTGCTCGGGCTTGAGCTGGCGTTTTTGTAATGTCGTTTATTCTGTCTACTGGAAGATACGTAAACGCAACAAAGTCGCCAGTGTCTGCAAATTCAGAAACATATCTGGTCAGGTTTTTGTTCAGTACATTATTCAAAGAAAACGCGTTACCCATTTTGACGTCTGGGTGTTTTTGCTTTAATTCACTGTAAATATTGTTAAATGATTCCCGGTACAAGTTCACGCTGCCGTCTGCATCATCAAAGTAAGAGTCCAGTTCTGCGCCAATTATTACACTATCAATTGCGCCGTCATATCTGGTAAGAATTGCATCCAGTGTTGTAGTTGCCTTTGTCTCCAATAGAGTTCCAAAGCCAGGCGTTCCCATCCATGTCGGATATGGTCCTATTGTTCTGCCGTTTACTATGGAAAGGTATAGTGTCGTCTGCATTCCATTGTTCTTGTTTAGGCTCATCAAAACATCAGTGTCTCGGAAATTGTATTTTTCCTGCTCTGGCTCGACATGATTCCAAAACAGGTACAGGTTTGTCCTGCCTGCACCAGACTCGTCTGCCCTAGAGTAGGTTTTCTTGATCTGATCCAGTGTTACCTGCTGTGTTGGTGTGTTTACTATGATTCCCAGCTTGTCGTTTTTTTGCTGTACAACAAAGACGTCTTCTTGTGGAATACTAGATGATATAAGCAAGGCAGCAATGGCAGCCACGCCTATTCCTATTGCGATGAATATTTTCTTGTCCACAGAGGAATTGAAAAAAGTGATAATAAAAGAATTAGGCTGGAGTCATCCAGACGTACATCCAGAGAATCCGCATTCAATGCAGATGCTGCATCCTTCCACAAACACCAGTGCGTTCTTGCAGGACGGGCAAAGCATTTCTTCTGATATTTCTTCTTTTGCTATTTGTTCTAGTAGTGGCTCTTCAGGGATTTTGAGCTGCAGTGCATTATTGACCTGGGTTCGGATGTAGTTGTTTTTGATGCTCTTTGAGATGAACTCATTTAGGAATGAGCTGGCAACAACATCAAATGTCTTTTCGGCGTTCTCGCTAGTCATGTGCAATACCTGGGTGTGTCGCGAGCCGTCTCGGTACACCGTAATGCCTTTGAGGCCAAGCTCGTGCGCTAGCAGATATGCAGCCTTGACATCTTCTGCTGAAACGTCATGTGGCATGTTGATTGTCTTTGCTATAGCATTTCCAATCCATTCCTGCCATACTGCCTGGGCCATCAAGTGGTCAGACCAGTGAATGTCCATTGCAGTGACGAAAATGTTTTGAATCCATTCTGGGATTTCCTTTAGTCCACGAACGGAACCATAGTTGTCTGCTATTTTTGCCAGTAATTCTTCAGAGTACAGGCCGTTTTCGCGCAATACGTTTTCGAATATTTTGTTGGTGTAGAAGAATCGTCCCACCGTTACGCGTTTTTCGAACACCAGAGCAAATGTTGGCTCCATTCCGTTGGAACAGTCCGCAATCATCGATAGTGTTCCTGTTGGCGCTACTGTTGTGGTCAGAACGTTTCTTATTCCGTGCTTTTGGATCTTTGCGATTAGTGCGTCCCAGTCATAGTAATGCTCGCCCTTTGGCTTTTCATAATATCCAGAGACTGGAATCTTGCCTTCCGGATATTCAGTCTTTGAGCACAGATCAAATTCTCCACGGGATCTTGCCAGAGCCACGCTTTCCTCCATGGAGTAATACGTGAGTGCTTCAGCTAGCTTGTACTGGAATTCGTATCCTTCTTTAGAATTGTATGGAATTCTTAGCTTGTATAGCAGATCTGCTACGCCCATGACACCTAGGCCGATTCTTCGTGATTCCTTTGATGCCTGGTCTATTTCTGGGACTGGATAGTGATTCATGTCAATTACATTGTCCAGGAATCGTGTTGTTTTGCGTATGGTCTCCTCATATCTTTGCCAGTCAAACTCGTATTGGCCGTCCGCCTTTCTCTTTACAAGATTTGCCAGGTTGATTGATCCCAAATTGCAGGACTCGTATGGGTACAGTGACTGCTCACCGCACGGGTTGGTTGCCCTCAGGGGTCCGCCCCTTGCCTTTGCAAAGACATTGTACTTGTTGATATTATCAAAGAATATCAGGCCAGGCTCTGCGCTCTTCCATGCAGAAAGAGCAATCAGGTCGATTAGCTGGTGTGCATTGATTTCTTTTACTGGTGCTCTGTCCCTTGGACTTCGCAGTGTGTATTTGCCATCAGAACTATCTACTAGTGCAGACCAAAAGTCCTCCCAGACTCCGACTGAGACGTTAAAGTTCTCCAAGATTCCGTCTTTGGTCTTGTTTGTGATGAATTTCTCAATGTCTGGATGCCATGCTTCTAGGATGCCCATGTTTGCGCCGCGTCGCTTGCCGCCTTGCTTTACTACTTCGGTGACGGTGTTGATAATATTCATGAAAGAGACTGGTCCTGATGCAACACCAGATGTGGATGCAACAATGTCTCCTTCGTGTCGCAGGTCGGAATAGTTGATTCCAACTCCTCCGCCGGACTTGAATATTAGTGCGGCATCGGATGTCGACTTCATGATATCTCCCATGTCGTCAGGCATGCCTAAGACAAAGCATGCAGACAGTTGTCCTAGTCTTGCGCCTGCATTCATCATTGTCGGTGAGTTTGGCAAAAAGTCCTGCTCTGTCATCAGGGTGTAATATTCTGTTATTCTATCCGCATACTGCTCAAACTTTTTTGCTGCAAGCAATGTTAGTACTTCTTTGAAGCTCTTTTTCATTTGGCCGCGCTTTGCCAGGTACACGTACTGGTTGATCAGTCCGCGGAAATGATACTTGTTCAGATAGTATTGGCCTACCTTGAATTTGTAATCAAAGTCATCTAGTTTTGCCAAGTATTTTCTTGCTTCCTCGGCGTCCTGGTGGGCCCCTCCCTCCCTGACGTATAATTCCGAGTCATAGAGAATGTCTCCGACTCCAACTAGGATTGCTACTCGCTCAAACATTTGGCTTGGCGATTCGATGATTTCGTTTTTGTTGTTTCGCAATAGGTATCTTGATGCCAAGACTCGAAGGCAGTTTAGGTCAAACGATTTTGCCACAGAGTCCAGATTTTTGGTATTGAGAACCTTCATCTTGTCCTCTCGTACCTTGCGACGTTCGTGTCGGTACAGAATGTATGCTTTGGCAATTTCGCCATAGCCCTTTTCGATTAGTGTCGACTCGACCATGTCCTGAACATCCTCGACGGATGGCGGGCTGGATGCCGAAAATCCCTGCTGGATTAGCTTGTCCAAAACTCCGCTGGTCAGCTCGTCAGCTATTTTGCGGTCTGGCTGGCCGTTTGCCACCAGAGCCTTGTAGATCGCATTTGTGATCTTTTCTTTATTAAATGCTGTAATTCGTCCGTCGCGCTTCTTTACGTCGACGATCGAACTTTCAATTTGAGAAAAATCTGTTGTCATATTGTCTCCCCTCAGTAGGTATAATCGGTTTGGATATAACCGTGACGCCGAAAAGTTTCAGATTTTAGCTCAACAACTTTTACACCATTCCAAGAATTTTCGTTTTGGTCACTCGTGGCCCCAAAAACGATTTGCGTTATTTTTGAAAGTGATCGACTCATCAAGGAGTGATAATTTTTATCCCACAGAAATGAAGTTTGCGATTTTCAGATTCTTAGCTGATGATGTACGGGGATTTGCAGGACGGGCATTTCTCAAAGAGCTTTTCGTCCTTGAAGCCACAGTTGCCGCAGATGGGAACGTCCTTGCTTGGTCTAAAGGAGCCGATCAGATCGCCTGCCTTTTCTATTGCCTTTTTGATGTCTTCCACCTTGGAATCACGCTCAAATCGCACCTGTACCAGCAGGCCTCCGTTTAGGATCTTGGCCGTCTTGTTGGCGTCTGAGATTTTCTCGGATTTTGCACTCAGCGAGTCTAATTCCGAGGCTAAAATGACGACTCCTTGTGAGTAGCCACCGCTTTCTAGTGATTTGAGAACCGACATTTTGCCGTATTTTTCTCCGTCCAGTGAGCCAAATCTAGGCGTGCCGTCGGATTCCGTCATGGTTACAATGACAGAGTCGCCCATTTCCTTGCCCTTTTTCTCGGCTACATCGACTGCCGTCTGGAGTACTTTGTAGAGTATTTCGTGGCCTTCCTTGTCGTCTGAATAGCCCAGTATGTTAAAGACTGCCTCCTTTAGGCCTACCAGATTTACAACCAGCCCAATTGAGCTTCTTTGCATGTATTGCGTGTTTGCCGCAAGGACTGGATTTAGTCCGCGCCTGGTAAGATCGGATATGTCTTTTTTGCGCAAAGACATTGCAGCAAGTGCCGGCTTCATTAACAACGCCAGTCTTGCTCTAAAGTAAGTCTCGTCCTTGTTTGATTCAAACGCAAGTCTTGGCAGGTTTATTGTCAATGACTGCAGGTTTATTGATGAAGTGCTGTTCTTTGCCTTGATCCTTGTTATTCCGCTGTACGAGGTCTCGTCTTTGGAAAAGAGAATTTTGCCACCAATCGATATGATTTCAGAAACGATTTGCGAAACATCAGATACCTTGCCTGCCGAATAGTCAATGACTAGTCCTACTTGAGGTACTGGGGTCATCTTGACATAGTTCTTGTATGCGTTTAGTATTGCTGCGACAATCTTTGGCTCTGCACCTAACTGGATTCTAAACGATACCAGCGTCGGTTCTTTTGTATACTTGGATGCAGTAGAAGAGGTGACCAGTGAGCCGACCAGCTTTTCCTCTAGCTCGGCTACGTTTTTTGCGTGTTTTGTGCAAAGTTGCACTAGGCCATCCAGAATTATTTCCTTTGATGCCTCCTTTGATGCCAAAGATATGATCATTGATAGAGACGACATCAGGTTGTCAAGTGTCTTGACTGTTGCAATTCTGCTAACGCCTAGGAATTTGCCCTTGAGATCAATTCCGTCCTCGATGAGTTCTTTAAGATTAAAGAAGATCGTATCAGGAAGCAACGACCAGATTCCAGGATTTGAAATGTGGATGTCGCCTGAGAGATGCGAGTCTGCCACATCCTTTGGCAGCGCGTTTAGTAGCAGGTTTTCCGCAAAGATTGTTTGGCCGGATTTGAAGAACAATCCCTGCGCGCCATTGTCGATATTGTCGACGTTTGTGAGCATTTCCTGAATGTCAAAGACAGGCATGCCTAGGCGTGCGAGCTTGTTGCGGTATTCCTCGTGTCCATGCTCTAGCAGCACAGAGTTTACCATTTCGCGAATAAGCGAGCCTGTAAGGTAGGTCGTCTGGTATTTGTAAATGCGATTTTCCACTTCTTCTGTGATTTTTTGAGCCAGTTCCAGCGGAAGGCTTCCCTCTCGTACCAAGGACTGGATGATTTTGTGAGAGTTGAATTCCTCGATTGATTCATGCGAGGTTCGCACATACATTTTGCCAGACTCTATGATAGAGCGCTCTTCTATTTGGCGAGCCAGACTTAGTACTAGCTTGCCGAGATTTGTAATGGTGTAGCGTCTCTCGGATTTGTTTAGCGCAACAAGCGACTGCCTTAGTAGCTTTCTTAAGTGATATGCAAATTTGCCGCTTTCTTTTTTGGACTTGAATCCAGCAAGCGACTTTAGTTCAGAATATGTCAGTGGGCCTTTGGAGTTTAGGATTCTTAAGATGTCAATTCTATTTGGACTTGCCATGACAGAGAAGATCATTCTTACGCGTTTTGATGTAGATTGTAAAATTCCGCCAGACTTTTTGGGATCGATCATCCCAGCAGCCTCAATACTCATGAATATGAGTCCAGATCAGTACTAAATAAGACTTGTGAAGTTTCTAAAAACAAACTTTACGGATCAGTTTTTGGAAACGTCGATCGAAAATTCCGAGGCAGACAGGGTCTGACCGCAGGAGGGACACTTGGAATTGTAGTGTTTCATGACATCCTTGACGGACTTTAGCATTTTCATGTTTGATATTTTTGATCCGCACTTGCCGCAGGTAACATCAACTGACATAGAGATCAAAGTTTGGCAAAACTATTAAGAACCTTTTTTGATTTTTGCGATTAATTTGGTGAAAAACGATTTACTGTTTTTCTAAGAGGATTCCGCGATCATCATAGCCCGTTATTTTGATCTTGGCGCCAACTGGGAGCTGTGCAGGGGAGGCAATTCCGCCCAAAAAGCCGGAAATTCGAATCTCGTATCCGTCAATTTTCATCACAACCCAGGCATACGGGGTGTATTTTTCAAAGCCTGCCGGAGGAACCGTGATTATTGTATATGTGGCAACTACGCCTGTGCCATCCAGAATTTTGTTCTCAAAGCCCTTTGCGCCGCAGTTTTGGCAAAAATACACGGTTGCCAGGTGCAAATGACCGCATTTTGTGCATTTTTTGGTTAGAACCTTGCCTGACTTGACAGCATCTATGAATTCTTGCTTCATTGTCAAGTTGGATTACACGCTTTGGAAAATGTGAACTGCGCAGCTGGCTCCAGTTGCGCCAAAGTTGTGGGTCAAGCCGATTTTTGCGTCCTGAACGGTGCGCTCACCTGCCTTACCTGTTAATTGCTCAAATACCTCAACTACCTGTCCTACGCCTGTTGCGCCAATTGGATGACCCTTTGCTTTTAGTCCGCCTGATGGATTGATTGCAATGTCGCCGTTCTTGGCGGTTCTGCCTTCTCTTACTGCCTGAACGCCTTGGCCTTTCTCAAAGAATCCCAGATCTTCAGTGTCCACGATTTCTGCAATTGTAAAGCAGTCATGAACCTCTGCAAAATCAATGTCTTTTGGTGTAATTCCTGCCATCTTGTATGCTGCCTGGGCAGCCAGCTTTGTGCTTGGTATGGTAGTCATATGATCTCTTCCTTGGAGGGTTGCAGGTGATCCACCCCTTCCCGATCCAATTACATTAACATAATCCTTAGAGTGTTCTTTTGCGAATTTTTCGCTACAAAGTATGACTGCGCTTGCACCATCAGAGAACGGACAGCAGTCGTATAGTTTTAGTGGGCTTGCCACTACTGCTGAATTCAGTACATCATCAATTGTAATTTTCTTTCGCAAGTGCGCCTTTGGGTTTAGCAGGCCGTTCTCATGGTTTTTTACTGCCACACGCGCGAGGTCTTCTTCTGTTGCCTTGAACTCAGTCAAATATGCACGTGCCATTGACGCAAACAATCCCGGAAATGATGCACCTGCACCACCCTCATAAAAGAAATCAGAACAATATGAAAAGTAAGTTGTAGTCCACTCTGTACCTGTATGGGTCACCTTTTCTGTTCCCGCAACCAGAACCGCATCGTAAAATCCAGCCGCAACATTAGCAAATGCCTCCCTAAACGATACCGAGCCGGATCCGCATGCCGATTCAATTGATAATGATGGTTTTTCTGGAATTCCAAGGTTGCTCATGACTACTGGTCCTAGGTGTACCTGCTTGTCTGCTATGCCAAAAACATTAGAGATGTAGCCTGCCTGGATCTCTTTTGGATCGATTCCTGCACTTTCGATTGCGCCAACTGATGCCTGAATAGTGATATCTGTAATGCTGTCTTCTAATTTTCCATATTTGGTGCTACCAGCGCCAAGAACGCAGACCTTTTCCACGACAGTTTTCGACCAAGTCCATATAAAAATTCTTCATGGAATATCATAGTGTTGCTAAAACAAAAGCTGGTCCAAGCTCTCAAACCCAAAAAGCTCGGCAAGATCCGAGTCACAAAAAGCAAGGTCACCAAGCTCCAAACCGAGATGCGCCAATACTATGACGCAAACTCCTTTCTGTCATGGTCCGCAAGCAAGAAAAAGTACGTGATTTTGGGATCAAACGAGCCAAAGAACGGACTAGTACCATGTCCCAGTTGCAAAATAGGCAAGCTTATGGTTATCCGGTCAAGGAAGACTAAGAAGAGATTCATGGGATGCTCCAATTACTATAATGGTTGCAAGGCTTCATCGCCAATGCTCCAAAAGGCAATGATCTATGCTACAAAGTCTGCATGCCCAGAGTGCCAGTGGCCCATGATACTATACCGATATTCCAGAAAGCAAAAATGGCTAAAGCAATGCGCAAATTATCACTGCCCAACAAAAAAGCCTAAAGACTGAGATCAGAATAGATGTCGGTCCTCCTATTCTTTAGGAGAGGCAGCGACAGCCTTGTCTTTTTGACTAGCTCCAGCGAGATGTCTGCAATTCCAATTCCGGACTTGTGTTTCATGTCCAGTATGATTTTTCCATAGGGATCCACCACTAGGCTCCTTCCGCAGTAAATGTTGCCTAGGTGTCCTGGTGCAATGACATAGCATCCGTTCTCTATTGCACGGGTTTTGTTTAGCGCAAGCCAGTGGTCTTCCTTGTGCGGCCCTTGCACCCACGCAGACGGCACAACCAGAATTTCAGAACCAGATGAAGCCAAAATTCTTGACATTTCAGGAAACCTCAGATCATAGCATATGAGCATGCCAAGCTTGCCAAGCGTTGTCTTAGTTGGCGGTGTAATTTTGTGGCCAGGCTCTAGCTTGTTTGATTCTCTAAAGCCAAGCGCATCATACAGGTGGATTTTTCTGTATGTAGATGTTATTTTGCCGGATTTGCTAATTACAAATGCAGTATCGTAGACACGATCTTTTTTCTTGCTTTTTTCATATATTGTTCCTACAACTTCGATTTTGTTTTTCCTAGCAGCTCTTGCTATTTGTGTAATAAAATCTCCAGTGATTGTCTCTGCTTGCTCTGCTAGCTGTCTTGCAGACTGGTTTGATGTAGTATAGAACATCATGAATTCAGGAAATGCGCAAAGCTGCGCGCCTTTTTTTGCAGCTGCAGAAATATAGTCCAGAATTTTTGCTAGATTTTTTTTCTTGTCAGTTGACGCCCTGAACTGCACTACAGCTACCTTCATGGCTTGGGTATTACACCATTAGATAAAAAGTAGCACCTTACAGGGGGCTGCCTGCAAGGTACCAGTTTTCTTTTGGATTGTCCTCAAAGACCACTATAACATGAGACTCTTTTGTCTTGAGAATTTCAACTGCAGTCTTTGTGATTGCCTTTGCAAATTCTTCCTTTTGTTGTGTGGTTCTGCCAGGATACATTGAGACTGTAATTATTGGCATGAAAGAAATTTTTTCTCTCTTGAATTTATACTAGATGTCGCCCTTCCAGCCGTATCGAGAGCCATATCTAGTTCCATATGTGAACTCGCCGCTGCGCATTTTCTTGTATGCATATCCAGTAGCAAGGCCGATTACAAATCCCCCAATGTGTGCCAAGTACGCAACGCCGCCGGAGCCAAAGCCAAATCCGCCTACAAACAACGGAAGCAAGTTCTGGAAGATGAGCCAGAAAGGCAAAAAGAACTTGGCAGAAACGTGCGTCATCCTCATAAAGAATCCGAGCATCATAAACGTGGTAATTTTTGCGCGCGGAAACATCACCAAATACGCACCCAAAACACCAGAGATTGCGCCAGACGCCCCCACTGCGGGAATTGGACTGTTCAGATCGCCTACAATATGGACTAGGCCTGCCACAATTCCCCACATCAGATAGATTCCAAGGAATTTTAGTCGGCCGAATTTCAGCTCAATATTGTCTCCAAAGATCCACAAAAACAGCATGTTGCCGCCAAGGTGCAGTGCACCGCCATGGAGAAATGTAGAGGTAAGCAGTGTAATCATTGGCTCTGGAGGGCAGGCAATCTCTACGTCCTGGAAATTCAGGATTCGATCGCCAGAGACACAGGCAGGAACTGCCCCCCAATCAAAGAAAAATGCAGCTGCCCGATTATTGTTGAATTCAAAGAACTGACCAGTTATTGCAACTTCAATGAAGAAAATTATCACGTTTGCCGCAATCAGGGCAATTGTCATCTTTGGCTTGTAGCCAGCTGGCTTTGGATTTTCGTCCCTAATTGGAAGCATAGCTAGTCAACTGATCCATTGCATAAAAACGTAAATCTGGTTTTGTGGTTATACTTTGATTATTCCAGATTTGATCAGAAATTGTATGCCGTTGACAAAGTCAGCATCGGTTGTCTGGCCATCCGCCCAGAACTTGGCGGCATTTTTGACCCATGCAGGGATTGTGGATGAGCCGGCGCCTTCTTTTTGTGTTGATGGAATCTTGATTATGTTTTGTTTTATTAGATATTGAATTCCGTTTACAAAGTCCTTGTCTGTGATTTTTCCATCTGACCAGAACTTTGCGTTGGTTTTGATCCATGACGGTATTGTGTACGATGGGGTTGGTGGCGATGTCGAGCCGCCCTTTCCTATCGATATTGTGGCTGCACTTGGGCTTTGTGTATAGTATGTAGTGCTGTCATCCAAGCCGTGGCTGATTATGCCAAGGCTTACTTTGTAGTCACCTTCCTTTGGGAACTTGAATTCCTGGACATCAATTCCCTCAGTTGAGAAGATTCCTAGTCTTTGTGGGTCATCGCCCAGATTAGTCACAAGTGTTTTTCCTGTCCCATCAGAAATGGCATAGATGTATCTAACATACTTGAGAATCTGGCCATTCTTGTCAAAGAACGTAAAATGCAACGGAATTGTATCCGATACGCCCAGATTGGAGTCAAATGAAATTTTGGCAGTAGCGCCAGTGGAGAACTTGACATCAAATGATTTTTTTGGCACTGCAGTTGTCGGATACACTACAAAGTCCATTGTCGTGGCACCAGCCGGGATCTTCTGTGCCATGTTTAGTATGTCTTCTTTGTTTATCAAAAAGTGCAAAATTGAAGTCCCCTCCACGGAATATGGATCCAGTATCAGCATTCTGCCAATTGTCGGAATGCCGTTTACCGTTCCCTGGTATGCAGTGGTATCTGTGAATTCCTTGAAGGTTTGCGGAACACGTACCTCTTGATGCACAAAGATCTGCTGTCCCTCAATTCTTTTTGTATCCCAGTTAAACGGCATTGAAAATGAGATTGCCTTTTTTGCCGAATCAAACTTGAAATTTTCTATTAGGTCATAATATGAGACCACAGATGTCTCATAGGTTTTACCATTGTATGTTATTTTTTGGTTTGATACATCGCCGACGCTTAGCCAGGAATTAAATGACTTGTAGTCTTGTTCCGCAAAAATGTTTTTGTCAAAGTCAATTCCCGTTATTGTGATTTTGAAATGGTACAGGCCGGATTCTAGTAGTACTGGCGCCAAAACGTCAATTTTGTCGCCAAACGCAGTCCATGTGTTTGGGAGCTGCTCTAGCTGATCACCATACACCACCACATTGTTCACATCTACATTGGTTGGCTTGATCTTCAGGGTAAGATCGCCAGAGTGTGCGTGGAAATTGCTTCTAAGTAACAGCTTTTCGTCCTTCCATGCCTCCACAAAATAGGATGTGTGCGGGACTGTTTGGCCTGTCTTTGCGTCAAAGAGCTTGAGCTGCAGGTACGTATCTCCAACTGTATCCTTTGTGAGAATCGGCGGATTAATTTTGATAAATAGTGCAGCTTCACGACTTCCAAAACTTGCAGGCGGGAGGTTTTCCTGTGCTAGGCCGTCCCCATGTGCAGCTGGCGCAAGTGCAAACACTTGAGAGAAAAGCAAAACAGCTAAAATTGGAGCAAAAAACTTGAGAGAGACCATCGATCTGGAGGCCTTCTGGAACATATTTAACTTTTAAGAAGATTTGAGACTCTGAAATTAACTACTGGTTGATCCTAGGTTTTACAACATGCAATGACACCGCATGATCATCCAAGAGCGAGCCGACGCCAATCGAGATGTCTTTGATGCGAAGTATAATTTTTTCTAGGTCCTTTTTGTTCAGGTCATATTTTTTTGCAAGTGCTGATTTGACTTTTTGCTCAGTGTCAGTTATCTGGTTTAGTGTTGCAGGCATTGTCACATCAAGCAGTTTTCTATAGGATTCATCTGGGATTTTGCCAGAGCCATCCTGTATAATGTAAAATGAGATTTTTTCTTCGGCAATTTCGTGCGGTAGTGTGTCTAGGGCGTTTGCGGTGTAGAATATCTGGACATCAAGAATGTTTGTCGCATCTGCAGTCAAGTCCAACACGACTTGTTCGTTGCTGAGGCCTTTCAGCGAGGAAACTGGTATTTTGATTATTACAAAGCCCTCGACTAGTTCCTTGGTGTCAATTCCAAAGATTTCTTTTATGTCTCTGCAGTCCATGCCAGTAGAGCTTTCTGCCTCCAGGTTTTTGAAAATGGCGTTCGATGTTGGGCCATCATTAATCACTGCAGTCCACATTATACCCACCCGGAATCCCTTGTTGTTTAGTATGTTAATTGAGGTGTCATAGTGTCCCGGTCGCAACGGTCCTGTGTCGTCTGGAATGGAACCGCACACAAATTTTGCACTGTACGCTATATCCTGAATTGAATTTGGGCTTTGTGCGCTTGCAAATCCGGTAGACATTAGCAAAAATGAAAATAATACAAAGATCACTGATTTATTCATCACAACATTACAAAAAACAATTCAGCATTATAATGTTAGGGTAAAACCAATCATTAGCAAATTATAATACAATCAAGCCACAACTATACCTGTGAAATTTCTATTTTTGTTGCTATTACCGCTATTTACCGCGCCAGCATTTGCAGAGTTTCAACAATTGCCAACTGATCAGGGAACACTGCTTGTCAACATATCAACAGATCCAGAAAAACCAAGCGTAACTGAGCAGACAAAGCTAAAAATCGACTTTGTCAATCCACAGACAAACGCAATACAAGAGCACATCGACTACAAAGTAACGGTTACAAACGATGGAGCGCCAATCTTTGGCCCAATACCTAGCACCCACACATCTCTAGGATCAGTTACGATACCAATCGAATTCAAAGGAGGTGAAAACAAAATATCAATTGATGTTGAGGGAATTTTGTTCCAGCCGATTCCACTAGAAACGGTTTCCTTTACTGTAATGGCTCAAGAATCAACGCCGCCTCCACAAGATGTACCAGAGTCTGGTTGCCTTATTGCAACTGCAGCCCATGGAACCGAGCTTGCACCACAGGTCCAAATGTTACGAGAAATCAGAAATAATGTTCTGTTTGGGACAAGTTCAGGCACGGCTTTCATGGCTGGATTCAACGAATTCTATTATTCATTTAGTCCTGGAATAGCTGATCTGGAAAGGCAGAGCCCAGTTTTTAGGGAAATTGTCAAAGCTGTCATAACTCCGATGCTATCGACAATGTCAATTCTAAGCTATGCAGACATTGACTCAGAATCTGAAATGCTAGGTTATGGAATTGGTGTGATACTGCTCAATGCAGGAATTTACGTTGCAATACCAGCGATTATAATTATTAGAACTAGAAAATTTATTAAAAAATTCACCAAATGATCAATTCATAAAAACGCATACAAGTGATTACAAATACCACTAAAGAATGATGATTTAGATTTAGTGAGATTTTGTGCGTGTAGCAGATGCAATTCTGAATAAGGATTTTTATTCGCCTACAATTGCAGAGAGGCCAATGAAGACAATAGCAATAGGATCCATTTTGGCGATTTTTGCTGTTATGGCAACTGTTCCTGCATTTGCAGATCATGTAACTGTCGAGGTTAGCGTTCCAGCAGGCTCATCAACACCTGGCTGCGAAACAACCAACGAATGTTACATTCCAGCTGAAGTAACAA
The DNA here is from genome assembly GCF_002787055.1 of Candidatus Nitrosotenuis aquarius. Lineage (NCBI taxonomy): Archaea > Thermoproteati > Nitrososphaerota > Candidatus Nitrosotenuis > Candidatus Nitrosotenuis aquarius. The sequence goes on along the minus strand of NZ_CP024808.1, from coordinate 1,383,396 downwards.
TTGATGCAGGAAGTGAAGTAGTGTGGTCAAATGACGACAGTGCTTCACATACCGTAACAAGCGGAACTCCAAATGACGGTCCAGACGGAATCTTTGACAGCAGCTTGTTCTTATCAGGACAGACTTTCTCGCACATGTTTGAGGAAGAAGGCGAATTCCCATACTTTTGCCTAGTACACCCATGGATGCAAGGAACAGTAATTGTTCAGGCAGTCGGTGAAGAGCACACAGATGAGGAACACACTGATGAGGAAACCACAGACGACCACGCACATGGTGAACATGGTGCAATGGTAATGTCACAGGACGGTTCTGTCATGGTGCACATCGACTCTGATGAGCCAGCAGAAGGCGCAGAATCTATGGTGTCAGTTGAATTTGTTGATGCAGATGGAAACCCAATTGAGCACGTGAACTTTGAGATCACCGTGACTCAGGATGACAACGAAGTCCTAGCAGAAACATCCCAACATGTACACAGCGGTGTCACAGAATACACAACTGCAGCTCTAAGCTCTGACAGCCCACTAGATGTCCAAGTCACAATCCTAGGAATAGGATTGCCAGATGACGAGGCAAACTGGACTGGTCCAATGGGCGAAACAGTATCTGCTCAAGTAGTACCAGAATTTGGTCCACTTGCAATGATTATCTTGGCAGTAGCCATCGTAAGCATTGTTGTAGTTACAGCACGATCTAAAGTAATTCCAAGACTTTAGAATTCTCTTATTTTCTTTTTATCAGACTGATTACTGCAAGTATTACACCTGCAGCTCCAAGACCCATCGCAAACATTGCATAGTCATATGATTTGCCAGATTCGCCGCCGGAAACTCCGCCTTGCTTGACTTGCGCAACATCTTGCTGGAGCTGTCCAAGTGTGTTCTTTATTTTTGCCAAGTCTGGCAGCCCACTTGCATCAGTCGGAGGAAATGCTATGACATTGATGCTCTCTACGCTCTCGATTTCCACTGCTTCATTTACCTCCACTCCGTTTAGGGTTCCCTTTAGCTCTATGGTGAGCGGTCCCGTCTGGGTGGGGATTATTTTAGAATAGTAATGGCCTGCCTTGGAATCTGACAATACGTCAAGCTGCTTTGATACGCTTCCAGACTCGATAGTTGCAGTTAGGTCTCGAAATGCGTTTGTCACGCCGGTACTGACTCCCTCACCCTCATCAGTGGTAAAGGCAAACACAATTGCGTTTTGCTGACTTACAAGTGGCGGCTCATCACGCCAACCAACCTCGATTTCATATTGTTCTACAAATACGGTCTTGTGCGCAAATGCAGGTGTCACCACAGATATTGCAATTATTGCCACGGCCAAAAAAAACTGTGCTTTCACAACCGTGTTTAGTGATGATCAAGTTATTTACTTTGTGAAACTGGTAGAACTATCAAACAGATAGATTGTTTAAATTAGCAAATCAGCCATTATGATATGATTGAAAATTCTAGCTGTGCTTTTGCTGTTTTTTGCATTATCAATTCCCTTGGCATACGCCCATCCACTAATCGATGATTCCAATCCAAAAGCGTCCACAAATGTCGGCGCAGGCATTACGCAAATTATAATTGATTTCTCAGAAGCAGTTGATGTTGGATTTAGCTACATCAAGGTTTTTGACAACAATGGCAACCAAATAGACAACAAAAACACCCAATACCCAAATCCCGATGACGAGTCAGTCCTTACTGTGACCACCCCTCCCCTGCAGGACGGTGTATACACAGTAACAACCCAAGTCCTATCCAAGGTGGACGGACACCTAGTCCCCTACGCATTTGTATTTGGGGTGGGAGATGTGGAGCTTCCCCCACCGCCGCAAATCACAATAGAGCAACAAATCTACTTTCCAGAGGCAGGCGCCAGATTCCCAGGCCTAGTAGGTCAGGTAATTGTTCTTGGCGCTGCAATTTCGTCACTGTTGATATGGCGAGGAGTCAAAAAGCCATGGATCAGAGAAAATGTCGAATTTCAAAAATTCTTTCACGGCAAATTCTCCACAATAACAGGAATCGGCCTCTTTGCCGTCTTTGCATCCAACATCATGATGCTAATAATACAGACAATACGACTTCAGACTTCGGCATCGGATGTTTTGGAGACATCCTTTGGCACAATTTGGATAATACGCATGGGCCTAACCGTTGTTTTGCTTGCAGTCTGGTTCCTTCTGGAAAACAAGACAGCAGGTGCTGCCAAAAAACAGCTCCTAGTGCTTGGATTGTCACTGGCATTAATTGGCACCACCACTGCCATCGGCCATGGAGCAGCCAGTGAGCAATTTTCTGCCATAGTAATTGATTATGCGCACAACTTGATAGCATCAGTCTGGATTGGCGGAGTCATATTCTTTGGATTCATCCTGCTTCCGGCACTTGGAAAACTTGACAATACCAAAAAAGAGCTTGCCAGCCTCTTGGTGATTCCAAGATTTTCCTCTGTGATCATAATATCATTAGGAATTGTAATCATAACTGGACCTACGCTGTTGTGGCTCTTAGAAGACGATGTAAGCTTGTTGAGCCAGTCATATTATGGCTGGATGATCATTGCAAAAATAGCAATCGGCTCTGCAATGGTTGCACTGGGCGGGTACAACCAGTTTAGAATTCAGAGGCCTGCTGAAAGGTCGCCCGGATCGCCAGTACATCAAAAGCTTGCAAGATCACTGAGAATGGAGGCAGTTTTGGGAATCATACTCATTGGTGTTGTGGCATTATTGGCAAATTCATCTCTGCCAGCAAGCCAGGGCGAGGAAACACGATCACAAATCCCAGATGGTTTTAGCACTTTTGTATTCTCAGAGAGCCTCAGATTTGCAGTGGACATTACCCCGCTAAAGAGCGGCACAAACACAATTTCCATTACAGTGCTAGATTCCAATGGAAAACCACTTGATGACCTAACAGAGCTTGGCGCCAAGGTCTCAAACCCACAAAAAAATATCTCGCCAATAGCAATTCCACTTGAAAAGAAAGACAACAGATACAGGGGAGAGATGACATTTGGCTTTTCTGGAACATGGAACATAGAAATCGATGCGCAAAGAAGCAACAACCCAAACGAAAGTGTCAGCTTTTCCGTGATAGTAAAACCGCGACTCTCTGAGCTGAAAACAGACATTACTGAATATACCCTCCCAGAAGATGCAGCCCCACTTTATCCCGTGTATGATGGAGACAACATCTGGCTTAGCGATTCATCAAAGCCAAGGCTGTGGAAGTTTTCCATATCAGAAAAACAGTTCACCCCGTACCAGTTTGAGGGAAAGACAACCGTCTTTTTGAAGCTTGACGGCAACAGAATCTGGTTTACCGACACGCCTGAAGGAAAAATAGGCTACTTTGACACAGAATCAGAGCAATTCACAATAATTCCACTTCCAATAAAGTCGATTCCAATATCGCTTGAGACAGACAATGACGGAAATGTCTGGATTGCACTAGTAGACCAGCACATGCTGCTAAAATATGATGTAACATCTGAGCAGTTCACAGAACACAAAATCCCAACAAACCCCTCAGGCCCAGTTGCACTGACTCGTGATCAAAACGGAATGATCTGGTTTGCAGAGTCCCAGGGAGGAAAAATCGGAGTAATCGAGCCAAGCACAGGCAAAATGCGAGAATTCTCTCCAGCAGTGCCACTAAAGGAGCCGTTCTTTTTGTTATTTGACAAAGATGGAACTTTATTGGTATCAGAGCACACCGCGCTAGGTATAGTCAGATTCGACCCATATCTGGAGACATTTAGCAGTGTAGTTACTGTGACTGATCCAAACTCATTGCCATTTGCAGTAGCTCCAGACAAGTTCGGAAATCTATGGATTGCACAGCACACAACAGACAGGCTTGGCATCTATGACCAGCAAAAGGACGAGTTTGCAGAACTAGACATACCGTCGCAGACAACGTTTACGCAATTTTTGCTAAACGACAAAAACGGTGACATTTGGTTTGTAGAACAACGCCAAAACAAGCTTGGCCACGTAACCATATCAGAAATTCCACAAATGAGTGCCACGTCGCAACAAGAATTTGAGATACGATATTTTGAGCTGGCATCGCCCCTGATCTCTGGCGGAATAATTGCCACTTCGCTGTTTTTTGTAAAAAGCATCTACGACAAGCGGAGAATCGATTCTCTGATAGACTAGTTTGTTCTTTTTGAACTACAATGTGGTATTATTCCACTTTGCCTGTTTTCAAGCATGCACAGTTCTGGAGACAGCCAGCCCAAAAAGGGGGCCGGATATTTCGCAAATAGACTAAAGGAAAAGACTGGAGAAGAGTCAAAAGAAGAGGTCAAGGCAGCGCCAGAAGCCAGTGCGCCAACTCCTCAGGAAACCCAAGACAAAGTATCCCCAGATGCAACCACATCTGCTACAAAAGTAGGGCAGATTTTTGAAGAGACAACCAAGTCCATTGCGGCAATGACAGACGACGTGAGCGAGACTGCCAAGATGGTATCATCAATGAAGGAAGGCCTAGAGCGCGTAGCAAAGATCAAAGATCTTCTCACATCCAACCCACTTTGTGATGATTCAGGAAGCTGCACGTTTGACGGTGTAAACTTTACTCCTCAATCACAAGAAAATGAAGAAAAAATTGCAAACATGATAACAAAATATGCCCAATCAAACATAACGGATTTACAATCGGATGCAGATTCCATACGAGAAGAACTCCAACAATTCAAAAACACAATAAAACAAAAAGAATCCCAGATAGCGCAATTTCGAGAAAAGCTAAACGAAGTACGACAGCAGACAAATTCTTCAGATGATTCCACATTACAGCTAAGCACTTTGAGTGAACCTGCAATGAGTGAATTTGATGCAGCCACATCTGACCAGGATCTGGTCAGCTTCAATTCAATACAGACACAAGACTTGGGAGGCTTAGTACAAATCCAGCAGCAAGAGCTAAAGGATGGAGAAAAGAAACTCTTAGAGCTGCGATGGAAGATAAAAAAGGCAGAACTAGAATACGAGCAGAAAACCCTGCAGACAAGTCAAATCGAGGATCTCACCACTCAAGTCAAATCACTAGAATCAAAAAAACAGGCATTACAGCTAGAAGTAAAAAATTTAGAGAATCAAAACAAAGAACCAAAACTAGAACTCAAGGAACTAGAACAAAAGATTGCAGGCGCAAAAAAGGAATATGAGGAAAAAATCTCAGCCCTAAAAGAGATCCAAGACGCAAGATCGGTTCTCGAATACCTCAAGCTGGACAAGCAGGCACTCAAATCGGAGCTTGACGAGCTTCGATCAAAGACGAAGACGGCCGAGCTTGAATACCAAGAGCGCAAAATGGCAAGTGAAAAGCTGGAAGACGTGCGATTCTCAGTGTCCTCACTTCAGGCGGAAAAGGAAACCCTGCAGGCGGAACTAGAGCAAATGCACAACAAGATCAAAAAGGCAGAATACGAAATTGAGCAAAGGCAGCAAGAAAAGGAAAGACTTGGGGAATTCAAGGCAATAATTGCTCATCTAAAATTAGAAAAAGAGTCCCTTGAGCACGAACTAGCCGACCTCAAATCAAAAATCAAAAAGTCAGAAATGGACTATGAGCAAAAAAGGCTGGCAGCCCAGGAACTGCAAGACGTCCGCGATGTCATATCATATCTGAGGCCAGAGCGGGACTCGCTAAAGGCAGAGATCTCGCAACTTCGAGACAAAATCCAAAAGCTGGAAGACGCATTTGATGAGCTAAACTCCAAAAAACGCCAGTGCCAGCTGGAATTTGACGATCTGAAATTTCAGATAAAGCGGTTAGAATCAGAAGACGACAAGAGAAACTCGTTTTCCCACTTTACTAGATAGCTTTTGCAAGTGGCGTGGCTTTACCAATCAAGCCAAGATATTTTGCACAAAGGGTTGCAACCAAGATAGCAACAGAGATCATCACTATTGTGCCGGATGGCGCCAAATCAAGGTAATACGACAATACTATTCCAAGTACAACAGAGAACATGGAAATCGAAATCGATGCAATTACTGTCTGCTTGAAGCTTTTACCTAAAAGCATACTTGTAATATTTGGCAGAACAATCAGCGCAGATATCAGCAAAATTCCAACCAGCCTCATCGAAGTAATAACTGTGATTCCGGAAATTATTACAAAAACATAGTTGAGCCTATCAACATTCAGTCCGCTTACTCTTGCCTGCTCCTCATCAAAAGTAAAATGAAGCAGTTGTTTTCGCAACAACACCAAAGATGCAACTACACCTGTACTAATCCCAAGAATAAGTATGGTGTCTTCGTTGCTGATCAAAAGTATGCTTCCAAACAAAAAGCTAAACAGATCCACAGAGAATCCCCCTGTTGCAGATATCAATAATACGCCGGTTCCAAATCCAGACACCAATAATACAGCAATTGCCGCATCGCCAGAGATTTTCGTGCTTTTTCGAAGCTTGGTCATGCCTAGCGCACCCAAAATAGAAACAGCATATGCAGTCCACAGCGGATAAATCCCAGAGAACAACCCCAGAGATATTCCGCCAAACGCCATGTGGGACAATGCATCGCCAAACAAGGAATATCGCCGAAGAACCAAGAATGTGCCCATCAGGGAGCAGATTATGGCAATTGCGGAGCCGGCAATGAGTCCCTTTTGCATAAATGCATAGCCAAAGACTTCAAGTGCCATATCAGTGGTGATGCATGTGCATCTGCATTGCAGATTCCGTGTAGGTCTTGAGCAAGTCCTTGTTTGAGAAGAATTCCTCCTTTTGGCCGTGGAAAAAGAGTTGTCTGTTCATGCATGCAACTCTGTTTGCAAGTTTAGCAATTGCTTCCAAGTCATGCGACGACCAAACTATTGTTATCTTGTTTTCCTCGTTGATTTTTTTTATTACGCCATAGAATTTCTTTTGTGTCTCTACGTCAACGCCGGTTACCGGCTCGTCCAGTATCAATAAAATCGGATCCTTGACTAGTGCTTTTGCAATAAAGACTCGCTGTAGCTCCCCTCCAGAAAGCTCGCCAATTCTTCTGTCCTTGTATGATTCCAAGTTTACTGTTCTTAATGCTTCCAGAACCTTGTCACTGTCTTTGTTAATTTTTTTGTAGATGCGATTCCAGCAACATCCACAGTTTTGCAGTATGGTTGCGCTCTTGTGAAGTTTTTTTTCTGGCAAAAGCCCCATTGCCACCACCTCAGAGACTGTTGCAGGAAAGTTTTGCTCAAAGTTTACTTTTTGGGAGACATATCCAATTAGGGGCAACAATGGATGATATTTTTTTCCCTCAAGGCCGAACAACCTTATTGCACCAGAATAGTTTTGCAGGCCCAAAATTGCGCGAAACAAAGTTGTCTTTCCAGCGCCGTTTGGACCGACTATGCCCAAGAGGTCGCCTTCTTCCACATCAAAACTTACCTTGTCTATTGCAAGACTTCCATTGTACGATATGGAAACGTCAGAGACTTGGAGTGCTTTCATTGACATTCAAGGGCCACTTTGATGTTCTTTAGATTTTCTTCCATTTTCTCAATATATGACGTGCCGTTTGCCTGCTCTTCTGCAGTTATTCCCTCAAGCGGGCTCAAAACCAAAACCTGAGCTCCGGCTTCATCCGCAAGAACTTTGGCAAGTTTTGGATCAACCAATTCTTCTGCAAAGATTATTTTGATTTGGTTTTCTTTTACAAAGTCGATTAGCTCTTTTAGGTCACTTGCAGTAGCCTCAGATTCTGGTGCAAGGCCAGATAACGCGTGGATTTTTATTCCGTACCTGTTTCCAAAATATGAAAACGCATTGTGGAATGGAACTATGGTGTCCTTGTTGCAGCTTGATAGCTCTGTTTTTATTTTAGAGTCAAGCTCATCCAGTTTTGCAGAGTAGGCATTTGCATTATCCTCATAATGTTGTGCATTGTCTGCATCCACTTTGATTAGTGCGTCCTTTATTATCATGACTTGCTCTTTTGCCAGAATTGGATCAAGCCATACATGCGGATCATATGGAAATTCATGGGCATGGCTTTCGTTCTCGTCATTTGCATGTTCATCATCTATGTGCTCCGTAGATCCTTCAGTATGCTCTTCTTCGGCATGGTCCTCATCGTGACTTTCTGTCTCGATAAGATCAATTCCATGAACAGTCTCTACGAAAAGAACATTAGAATATTCTCCTGAGTCAATTAGCTTATCCACAAACGGTTCCATTCCACCTCCATTATACACAAAGATGTCAGATTCTTTTAGCGCAACAAGATCACCAGTGCTCGGTTCCCAGTCATGCGGTTCAATTCCAATTGGAGTAAATGTAGAAATTTCCGCCCTGTCGCCAACAATATTTTTTGAAAACTCGTACAGCGGATAAAATGATGCAATTATTTTGATTTTAGAAGCTTGAGGCTCCGACAGCATGGTGTCTTGCCTTGAAAGATCCGATTGAGGTGTTAGCATACTTTGCTGTGTACCAACTAAAATGACACCAATTACAATTGCAACTCCTACTCCAATTGCTGCAATGATTGGTTTTTTCACATTAATCATCTTAAAAAATTATTAATAAATCTATGTAATATTAATAACATTTAGTATGCAATTTTAATATCAATTAATAAAATCAAGGTAAAATTATTAATTTTTCATAATAAAGTTATATACCAATTAATAACAATTCTACCATGACAATAGTCTCAATTTCCCTAAACGAAGAGATTCTCTCGGAAATAGACAAACTGCAAAAATCACTGGGGTTTTCTGGCCGATCGGAAGTAATTCGAGCTGGGATTCGTACCTTTGTCTCTGAAGAAAAACAAAAAAACGAGCTTTCTGGAAAGCAGCATGCAATTTTGCTTGTCATACATGATGATGAATACGACGACATTGTCTCAGACATAAAACACGACTATGAAACACTCATCACCACACAGCTTCACAGTAAAATAGATGGGGAGCGCTGCATGGAATTATTCATTCTAGATGGCGATAGCAAGCAAATAAAAGAAATTACGCAGGGGTTTCAAACCAACAAAAACATGGATACAGTCAAGCTTATTGCAATGTAGCTAGTGTGTCTGATTACCAGCCAATTTTTGCATATTTTCAGCGTTTTCAGAATTTGCTTTTTGCAGGTTTTCCTCCATCTCAAAGATTTCCTGGATTTCAAGAGATGTAGTAGAGATTATTTGCGATACAAAAAACCACGCATAAGTATCTTTTAGATCGCCTTTCATTGGAAGCCATTCCCCTGTTCCAGGACTAAACCGGATTACTTTAGTTTCTTTTAGGGCATTTTTGAGTTTCTGACTTTTTATGTAATAGATATTAATGTCAGTTAATGTGCCATCAGAGAAATAAAACGGGGAATAAAACAAATCAGTATTACCAATTTGTAGAATTGACGCTGAATTTGTATTAGAAAAATGCAATACGTTATAGAACATGTCCGATTCGGCTGAAAACTTGTGAGTGTGATAGTTTATCTTCCCAGTTCTTTTTTCATCTAGCAGTTTTTTGTTTGCGTATGTAATCAAGTGATCAGCATGACATATTACAATATTTAAAGATTATTAATTATAATACAATTTAATATTAATAATTAATAAGATTGACATAATATTTTAATATTAACTAATCCAATAGAAGAGCATGAAAGAATACGAAGCATACGATGTAAAGGCAAGAAAAAAAGTCAAAATCCTAGAACCAAAACTTGTTCAGCTCAAAAATAGCAGATGGGCTGTAAAAGGAAAAAGTTCGATCACAGGATTGACGGTATTTCGAATCCTTAGCAAGGCAGAAGCTGAAAAACTCCAGAAATGATTGAAGGAATTTTTGCAGGTGTATGAAAATGATCATTTTTGCTTTTATTAATTGTCAGGAAAATGAAGAAAAATTTGTTTTGCAGGAAATTAGAAAAATCCATATTGTAAAAAATGCAGATCGGGTCGTTGGCATATATGACATAGTTGCAAAACTGGAATCAGATTCCATGGAAGAGCTTAACGAAACCATAACATGGGAATTAAGAAAAATTACAAAAGTAAGATCTGTACTGATCCTAATGACAAAAAATACGGAAATACTAGCTAATTAGAATAAAAAAATTAATGACAGGAAATCTTTGTTGCAGTGAATGCTTCATTCATGGTCAGGTATTCTTCGACCTTCATTTTGATGTCATCTGGTGTCGTGTCATCAATGCCGGCCAGTCCTATCTTGCATGAAATCTTGTTTCCTGAGATCTTTACATCAGAGACTTCAACATCAGCATATACATTGGTCATTTCATTTGCCCAATCTGCTGCATCTGTCGAATTAATCCCAGATGTTTCTATTTCCAGACTAAACGTCTTTGTCATGTTATGATTCTATTAGTAGGCTATTTAATGATTATTAATAATCTGTAAAACATTATTAGAAATTATTAATAATAAATATATTTATTAATAACACTGATTATTCCTAGGCATAGGTTCCGCAGAACCTTGACTACCAACCAGATGATGGTCAACCCCATCATCAGGATGTGCAAAAAATGACAGAGATACTAGGAAAAGACACCATATACCATAGTTGCTGTAATTGTGGTTGTTTTGTTCAAGAAAGACCAGAAGGCGGATACAATAAGATAAAGACCTGGGTTCAGGGAGGAATCATTCTAAAGACAATATGCAATGCGTGTCTTGAAAAATGGATCATAGGAGAAATCAAGGGTTATTACTTACAGGGATTAAAAAATCCGTCAAGAAATTTACGATTCTAGACACAAGAGTGTCAAGACTTAATTAAAACAACACATGACACCAATTATTCTTGAAGAATATAATTTTCATTATTTTGATTAGCTCGATAATACTATCGGCCGCAAATGCATATGGCCACGGACTAGGCCTTGAGACAATATCACTAAACGTAGAAGACAGAAAGATTTCCGTGACCACACAGATCATCCCGACAGAATTTTCCGAGTCTGCACAAAAGCAAATAGTCATGACGGTAACCGATTCTCTTACTACACAAAACGTCGATGCAGTATTGCTAGTTGCGCTACATCATGAAGGAAGCCAAATTTTCAGGGAGTCTTTTGCCACCACAAACGGCATACTAAGAATAAATGTAAATCCAACAGATGACCCTGAAATAAAAATAACAGGAACAGATCCAATACAAATTTCCGGCCCAATTCTAAATTCCGGAGGCCTGTACCGCTTTGACGTAGAGATAAAGAGCCTTGATTCCAGTGAGCTGCAAAACCAGGCCTTTTCCACGTACATCACATCAATTACAAACCATTACTATGATGAGCAGGGCAAGGATGGAACGCCGGTAGAATTTCGCGTCAAGTCATATTACGACAAGGTTTCAGGCTTTGATTATTCTCCGGAGACAAATTCCATAACGCTAGAGATGCCGTTTGAGTGGAGCGAGCAAAACATCTCCCATACAGAAGTGGTCCACGAGGAGATTCACTTTCCAAAGGGCTTTTCGGACTTTATGGTGCCCAGTTATTCAGGCACCGTAAACGGAATAGATCTCTTCAAGTCGTCAGTAACAATAGATGATTATTCCATAGAGGACGAGCGAATAGTCCACTTTGTCCTAACACAGGACACCATACGATACCTCAAGCAGGCCCAAAAAAGCGCAGGAATTGAAAATCCCCAGGGAATGAAGTTTGAGCTCAAGGTAGGCGAGAAGCTAGTCTTCCCAGTAATTGCAATGACAAAGGACGAATCGCTCCAGGTGGACATGTCATGGGAGCCAGAGACAATAGAGCCAGGCAAGAATACCAAGTTCATCTATACATTCAGGGACGGAAAGACAGGCGAGCTGCTCCGGAACACATCATACGACTTTGTGATATTACAAAACGGAAAAGAACTGTACAAAAAATCCGCAAACGCCCAGATTGGCGGAGATTTTGCAGACTATACCTTTACAGAATCACAGAAAGGCCAAACAACCATACAATTCAACAATCTGCGCGGGACAGGCCAGGGAACTGAGTTCACCATAATGGTCGTCCCAGAATTCGGCCCACTTGTAATTCTGATCCTAGGTTCGGCAGTTGCAGCTACTATAATACTTGGAAGATCAGTGTTTTTCCAGTAGCTTTTTTGCGTTGTTTGGATCCAGAATCATCAACATCCTTAGCTTCAGTCCGCTTGATGAAAAGAATTCGGCAGAGCATGCAACTAGCGATTGGGTTTGAATTCCGATCTCCATTGCAGGAATCTCCAATATCGACATGAACGAATCCACTGCAAATCCAGGAATGTCTGCACTTGTCTTGCAGCCTTGGTCGTTTGCCAAAGCATTGAAAAACGAACCCGACAGAATGTTTCCCGTCTCTGATAGCGAGGATTTTGAAAGCTTGGTAAAAGAGTCCAACCTTGTCTTGCCCAAGAGTTTTGCCGCAAATTTCCTGCCGTCCTTTTCTGGCATGTAATACAATACTCCGACATCTACATCGCCTGTCTGCTTGAGGTATACAGCAGACATGTTGGTGCCATCAGAAAATGCCGGGGTTAGCTGATCCAGTTGTGTGATATCCAGAAATTCAGTTTTGCCAATGTGATGCTGGATTGATTCGCCCAAAAGTGTTCCCAGTGCCGGAACCGTACTAGTCAAGACGCATTTTGAAAAAATCTCAGTTAGGCGGCTCAGATCGTTTTCCGTTACGGCAAGGGTTTGCATTTAGTATATCAAATCCTATTTCTGTCGCAGCACCTTGTTTATGACAAGGCCCACGGTTGTTTTATCAAATGGCTTGACAATATAGTCGCGAGCTCCAAGCTTCATTGCGTCTTGGACAATTTGTTTTTGTTCAACGGATGTTACCATCACTACTTTGGCTGTAGGATCTATTTTCATTATTGCGCGCAGCGCCTGAATTCCGTCTGCTCGCGGCATGTTTACGTCCATTGTGACCAAGTTCGGTTTGCTTGTCTGGTATGCCTTGACTCCTTCCACTCCGTCTCCTGCTTCTAGGATTTCAGTTGCAAGGCCGTTTGACTTTATTATATCCTTGAGAACTGTTCTCATAAAGGACGCATCATCGACTACAAGAATTTTTGATCCTGGCGCGCTCATTGTCCTGCCTCCATTGCAGACACAATATCGCCAGTAGAGTCCTGTAGTAATCTTACAACGTCAAGTAGAACCACAAGTTTTTGGTCAATCTTGGCAATTCCTTTAATGTAGTTGTGCGATTCCAGGACTGTTTGTGGTGCAGAATCCAAGTCTTTTGTCTGGATTCTCATTACTTGGTCTACTTCGTCGACTAGGAGTCCTGTCTGGGAACCGTTTACGTCAATTACAAGAATTCTTTGTTTTGCTGTATTTACCTGCTTACCGGATGCGAGGCCGAGTCTTTCTTTGACATCAATTATTGGTATGATTAGTCCGCGCAGATTCATTATTCCTTTGACATAGGACTTTGTCTTTGGAATGTTTGTTATGGATTCAACTGCACGAATTTCGCGCACTTGTTCTATTGGTATTGCATAATCTTCCTTTTTTTGCCCATCAATTAGGCAAAAGGTTACTGCCTGAAAAGAATCAGCGGCAAGCACTTGGGTGGACATCAGAATGCTCCTCCGAGCTTAACTATTGTTAGAGACTCATTTGTTTGTAAATTCATACAGGTTATTTTTTTGATAAAATAATAATTTAGAGTGTGTTTATGGCGAACAGACAAAAAAGAATTATTCATAATTGCACTTCCACTTTTTTGTAGATTCGCTCCCTGGCAAACATGCATGAGAACAGTTTTGCTGACTCTACGCCCATCATTGTTTCGTCTTGGCCTATTGCCAAACAGCCATTGGTGGCAAGAGATTTGTAGAATTTTTTAAACACCAATTCCTGTGCCGGCTTGTCATAGTATATCAAAACATTTCTGCATGTGATCAAGTCTAGCTTGTCAATTGGATACGACACGATATCGCCTTGCTCAAATGTGACTAGTTTCTTTATGGAATCATTTACTGTGTAAGTATCCTTTGCGGGACTAACGAGATATTTTGAAACCAAGTTTGGTGCAAGATTCTTTATGTTCATGTTTGTGTATTGGCCTTTCTTTGCTCGGGTGATTGCCTCTGCGGAGATGTCTGTTGCAACAACGCTGAATTTTGCCCTGTTGCCCAATGCTTCGCTGAGCAATATAGCCAGGCTGTACGGTTCTTCGCCTGATGCACAGCCTGCGCTCCAGACCTTCAGTGATGTGCGCTTTTTTGCAATTTCTGGGATTATTTTTGATGAGAGGCACTCCCACACAAACGGGTCGCGATAAAATTCAGTCACATTAATTGAGAAGCTCTTAAAGAGAGATGCAGGTTCGTTTTCATCTGATGCTAAGAGCTGCGCATATTCAGAGCCGTCCTTTGCGCCAACGGATCTCATACGGGCGCTAATTCTTCTGTTCAGGAATGGCTTTTTGAATTGTCTGAGATCCTTGCCTAGCTTGTCCCTCATTATTTTTCCAATTTGCTCTAGTTGTTGATCAGATACTGCTTCTATGACGCTCAAATTGTAGTTACCCCCTTTGCCTTGTCCTTGATAGTCATTATTTGAGATGCAACATCAAAGATGACCCAGCGCCCACCCTTTTCACCAACATCTTCAGACACTATTGGGATTTTGTTCTCGCCAAGTATAGCGCGGATTGCATCCACATTTCTTGTGCCAATGTTGAATACGTTTTTGTTGCCTTCTGTCTGAAAAACGCTGGCGCCTCCCGCCATCTTTGCCTTGAGTCTAGTGCGCATTGCGCCGTTTGCAGTTAGTTTGTCAAGCAAGACCTTGATTGCGACATCAACGAACTTTCCTTCTGGTTTTGGAACTTGGTCTGTGGTGTTGTTTTTTGGCAACATCACATGTGCCATGCCGGCAACTTTTGCCACACTATCATAAAGACAGATTGCAACACACGAGCCAACAAAGGTTTGCAGTGTTTTTTTCTCATGACTGGAAAGTCCCAGGCCGCCCATTGGAATGTCTAGTGTGCCTGAATTTTGCGCCTGCTTTGTAAAGCTCATCTATTTTTCTCCCAAAATGTCGCCTAGGAGTGCGTCAAGCTCAGAGTTTTCTCCCCCAACAGGATATGCGGGGGCTTCCTGCGCAGATGTGGCGCCAGACTTGTGGTTTGCCAATAGCTTTCTTGCATCGTCTGGGTTTTGGATTATTATCATGTGGAGTTTTGCGCCGCTTGACTCTCCCACTAGTTCCACGTCAGCAACCACTGCGGCATCTACTGGGTTGATGACATCTTTTACTGAAAGGTCAACTAGCAAGTGCAGCTCATCGTTTTTGTAGTCAGGAGTCGACAGGTCAACTCGGAATCCAGTTCCATGAGATAATGCGTTGAAGAACGAGCCAGTCATGATGTTTGCCACTTCTTGTATGGCAGATGCGCCCATTTCGTCAATTTGGCATAATTCGCTTACGCACATTAGCTTGGCCGCAATTTTTTTTGCATGTTTTTCTTTTATGGTGTAGAGAATCTCAATGTGGGTATCGCCCTTGCCGTTTAGCCGCACTGCGCACATTTTGATCTCATCTGGCGCTAGCTTGATGCTTTTGATGCTGGCCACATTATCCAAAATTTTGACATTGTGGTTTATTGGCTCACTTAGAAGCGTAGATAGTGCACCAGATGTCTTGGATGTAATGTATTGGCAAAAAATTCCCTCCAGAGTTTTAGTCTCTTCTGGGTTGAGAACTGATACTGCGCTCAGATTTTATCACCTAAACTAAAAGTGCAGGATCTAAAATCAATGCCACGCTTCCATCGCCAAGTATGGTCGCATTGGTGAAAAGATCCGACGAATGTGCTTCATTTGCTAGTCGTTTAATTACAATTTCCTGCTTTCTGTCATAGGAATCAACCACCAAGCCATACGGCTTGCCGCCCTTGTCCACAATTACCACGGTGATTTTATCAGAGGATTCTGCGGTTTTGCCAATTCCCAAGATTTCTGCTACGCGAATGAGAGGAACCACCTGTTCCCGTAATACGATTGCCTCTTGGCCGTGAATGCTTTTGATCTGGCTTTGCTCCACTACCACAGTAGTTGAAATGCTAGATAACGGCAAAACGTACTTGTCGCCTGAGACGTTTATCAATAAACCTCCGATAATTGAGACGCTCAGCGGAATGGTCAGAATTATTGTGGTTCCTTTGCCTTTTTCGGTTGTTATTTTGACATTGCCGCCTACCTGTTCTACCTGAGTGATCACAACATCCATACCTACACCTCTTCCGGAAACATCGGTTACTTCTTTGGCAGTGGACAGGCCAGGTGTGCCGAGCAGGTTGATTGCTTCCTCGTCTGAGAGCTTCATTGCTTGGTCTTCTGTTAAGAGTCCTTTTTCGATCGCCTTTGCCTTTACTCTATCAAGATTAATTCCGCGACCGTCATCTTCGATTTTTATTGCAACTTGGTCGCCCACTCCATATGCAGTAAGTTTTATCGTACCTGTAGGGTTCTTTCCTGATTCTGTTCTTTCCTGCGGCGGCTCTAGGCCGTGGTCCACGCAGTTTCGAAGTATGTGCAAGAGAGGATCAGTAATTGCATCCAGAACAGTTCTATCCAGCTCAATTCCAGAGCTTTCCATGACTAGGTTCACTTGCTTGCCCAAAGACGCAGATGTGTCTCGGACCAGTCTTGTGAACCTGCTAAAGACTTGGTCTATTGGTACCAGCCTTAGCTTCATTGATTGGTATTGCAGATCAGTCACTAGCCTGTCAAGCTCCATCATTACTTGATGTGAGTCGTCAGAGTTTTTGTTCAGTGTTTGCTCTAGCCGCATTTTTGATATTACAAGCTCGCCTACTAGATTCACCAGCGAGTCCAGATCAGACATTTTGACGCGAATTGTTGGAGATTTTGCAGTGTTTGTGGCAGCTTCTGTTACGGTGTGTTTTGCCTCATCTGGCTTTTCTAGCATTTCTAGGTACGGCTTTAGATCAACTTTTCTTTTGTCATCTGCAATCATTTCTCGCAGCAAATCAATGCACTTGAAGAGTGCACTTGCCAAATTTGGTGTCAGTTTTGCCTGGCCTTTTCGAATATTATCAAAAATGTTTTCAATGTTTTTGCACAGTTCTCTGGTGTCATCATAGCCCATGGTGGCAGACATGCCCTTGACTGTGTGGGCGGATCTGAATATGAGATCCAAATATTCCCGCTTTTCTGGCTCTTCTTCTAATTTCAACAAGGTTTCATTTACTGTCTCTACGTGCTCTAGGGCTTCGGAGACATACATTTCTCTATAGCTATTTTGTGACAAGCTTGTTTACCTCCTCGACTACTGCCTGGGCAATTTTTTCAGGCGGCAAAAGCTGGTCTACTGCGTTTAGCTCCACTGCTGCCTTTGCCATGCCAAACACGACTGACGAGTTTTCGTCCTGCGCAAAGGTCTTGCCGCCCCTTCGCTTGATTGTCTTCATGCCAAAGGCGCCATCATGGCCCATGCCGGTAAGTGTGACTCCTACGGTGTTTGCGCCAAAAAACTCCGATGCTGAAACCATCGTTACGTTTGCCGCAGGCCGCACACCAAATCGCTTTGGACCATTAATCAGCTTGATTTTGAGATGAGGGTCGACTTCCATGTGCAAGTCTCCTGGAGCAACAAGCGCAACTCCTTGCGTTATGAGGTCTCCTTCCTGCGCTTCTTTTACTTTTATTTCACATGCCTCATCGAGCCTTTCTGCGAATTTTTGCGTAAATCCTTTTGGCATGTGCTGCACAACTAGAACCCCTGCACGAAGGTCTGCCGGAAGCCCTGAGAGAATTTTTTGCACAATTCCAGGTCCACCAGTAGATGACGCAATTGTAACAACTACAGATGCTGCCTGAGAGGACGCTATTGCCTTTCTTTTTGGCCTAAGACTACCAATTTTTTCAAGGACTAGTTTGTATGGATCGCATTTTGCAGCGCCAGTGATTTTTGAAATCAGCATTTCCTTTAGTTGGCTTGTTCCATCTGGATTTACTTGGGAAATTGGGACAAAGTCAATTGCGCCGTTTTCTAGTGCATCTAGGACAATTTTTGCTCCGTCTTGGCTGAAGCTGCTAACCAGAATTGTCGGGATCAGTGTTCCCTTTTTTACCATTTCTTCAATGAATGTAACGCCATCCATTCTTGGCATTTCCAGATCAAGCAGTATGACATCTGGCTTGCGCAGTGCAATTTTGCGCAGCCCTTCGACTCCATCCCGAGCTATATCGCAAACCTGAATTTGCTCACTAGATATTAGGTCCTTTAACAGGGTGCTCATGTATGCAGAGTCATTAATTATTAGAACACTAATCTGGGAAACCGATGCAGCTAGCAATGCTCACCCATCCCATTAATTCTCATAAAGCTAGGACTTATCAATCCAGATTGCATTAATGACGTAAATCCAGTTGTCGATATATCATCAAGTGTGTTTGCGGTGATCAGACAAAAGACATGGATTTGTTCTGTACTACTTTCGTAGGTGCTTAATTTTGTCCTCTAGTTCCGCTGCGGCCTCTGATGAGCGCTGCATTGAGAGTCGCACATACCTATACAATATTGGGTTGTTATCTTCTAGTGCCTTTTTTTCAAGCCTCTCCAGCTGTTTTTGTGTATCTTTTAGATAGTCAAGGCCCCACCGATAGCCGTCCTCGTGGCTCATTGGGGCGCTGCACTCTGCATCTATTTTGTCGTAGATTTCCTCCAGTCTTGGTATTTTGTATGACATGTATGGTGCCCAGCAGCAGGTATTGCTTTAAACCCCAAGGAATTTTGCCTCCAAGATCGGTGCCAGACTGGCAAGAACTAGGATGTTTCTTCTCGGATTATTTGTGTTGGGGCAATTCCCTGCTCATCTTCTGCAAATACCGCGGCAAGTTCTGGTGGAATGTCTTCTATTGATTGGCCAGAGTTTTCCACCTGGGCCATTTCGGTTTGTGGCTTTGTAGGTTCCAGTTGTGATACTTGTTGAGTTTCGGCTTTTTGTTCTTGTTCTTCTTTTTTGCCCAAAAGCAGTATTTCTGCATCAATTAGTATAACCAGTCTTTGGTCCAGTTTTGCTATTCCATGAATATAATGATGCGATTCTGACGCCGTCTGTGGCGCAGAATCAATGTCCTTGGTCTGGATTCTCATTACTTGGTCTACTTCGTCAACGAGCAGTCCGGTAAGTGAATCCGCAATGTTTGTGACAAGGATTCTTTGCTTTGTGTTTGCTGCCCCTTGCGAGCCCAGGCCCAGTTTTTCTTTGACATCAATTACTGGTATAATCAGGCCGCGCAGATTCATGATCCCTTTTACGTGAGGTTCTGATTTTGGCACTCGAGTTATTTTCTCAACTGATCTGATTTCTCGCACCTGTTCTATTGGGATGGCATAGTCTTCTTTTTTGCCTGCTTGGTTTTGTAGCATAAATGAGACTACCTGTATGGTGTCTGCAGACGCTACCTGAGTACTCATGATATGATTTTTGCAATCAGCATTATAGAATGCTGTGTGTTTGGTTTGCCCGTACAGAACTAGACTTCAGGCTTGACAAAGTCCAGTACGTGCGTTGCCAGATAATCAGACAGCAGAGAATCCATTACAAACATTACAGCAGATCCAATTGCCATCAATAGTGCAACATGGTAAAAGACAGTCTTGTACAGCCCTCCCTGTGCTACTTTGAGTGCCATTGCAGATATTGCCGAGGTCATAATTATCATTGCAGGCATCATCATCGCCATGAACTGTGGGTCAATTGGTGTAAGACTCAAGGTATCATTGGACACATCTACTGTGTTTACAAGATCAAAGAAGATTCCAGTAAGCTTGTTCATCAAGCCAAATACGGCAAGGGTTAACGCATGCAATACTATAATGATTGTCTCAAAGGTCTTTGCTGTCTGGGTGCGCTTTGCTCGCAGCTCGTTGATTTTGGTGGTAATCTCTGATACTTGGTTTCCGGCAATGTGAAGGTTGCCACCCTTGTCCATGGCATATGATATGACAGAGTTTCCGTTTGCAATTATTTCGCTTCCAGCGTCGCGAGACATGAGCTCAAATGCCACCTTTTGCTCTATTCTGTGCCTGATTCTGTTTTTGAATCTCTGGATTTGTTCCTGGAGCGGTCCAAAGTCGCTTCGAAGCACTGCCTCTAGTGCGCCTCCGACTGAGCCCACTGTGGCATAGATTTCGCCAAAGTGCCTGATGAATTGCGGATACCAGTCGTTTAGCTGCCTGATTTTTTGCTCCATTTTTCTTGCAACTAGTCCAGGATAGATAAGCGGAGCACCTGCAATTCCCACCGCTATGGTAAGTGGAATTACCTGAGTTAGTGCAAGTACCACTCCTACTCCAACGCCTGCACCTACTGCCATGTAGACTTTGAGTCGGAATTTGAGGTCGTCGTCCGCGCTTGCATATCCCAGCTTGTCTCTAGGAAACATGACATACATCATAAACACAAATGCGCTCATGCTTGCAGCCACTCCAATAAACGACATTAGCAGAATTTGCTCCGAGTTTTCCTGGCCCATGAGCATGCTCATAATCGAATTTGCGGCAATCATAAACGCCGCAGTAGACATTAGCGTATAGAACATTTCTAGGAATAGTTTTTGGTTTTCCAGCTTTCTCTCATATACTATGGCATAGTTGACAAGCGTTCCCTTGAGCTCTTCTGCCAGAAATGTCTTTAGTGAATCGCCCAGCCTGATTACCTGCGCCAGCTTCATCAGTAATTGCTTTAGCTGGTCTGCCTTGTCGGTTGAGACCTTGTCTGCTATCATCTCCAGCGATCTTGATACGCCATAGCCCCAGCCTATTCCAAGCTGGTATACTTCCTTGAATGCCGCCGTGTATTTGCCATAGTTTGTCTCACGCGATGTCTTGATTAGATCGATTCCACCCACCTCGCCAGTAGAGATGCTGTACAAAAACGCCACAAAATACACAAATTTCTCGTCGGTTTTCTGTATGTTAGCTAGCGAGAGATTCTTGAATAATGGAATCTGCATCATAGTGTATCAAGCTCCTTGTAGAATGCCTCAAGGCCAATTTCTCTGCAGTGGGAAATAGAGTCAAATACATCATAAAAGTTGAAGATTCTCTTTTCCATCATTTTTTGCAGGATTTTTGCGCGCAATTCCAGCTCTTCGTACAATAGTCCCTCGTCTTTTTTGTGCATGCCTCGCTTTTCGAGCACCTTTTGCACAAAAAGGGCACTGGAACCCTTGCCCCTGAACTTTACATCGTCTGTTCCCGGATCCCAGTTAAAGACAGGAATGAACATGATGTTGCCGCCTTCTGCATTATATCCAAGAATTTCGTTAATGGACAAGACACGCCTTACTCTTTTTCCGCCAGGCCCCTGGACTGCGCCTTGGAATAGTCCAATGTTTAGGTTTTCCACGTTTGTCTTTGGGATTAGCATCGGCGGGTTGGTAATTCTCTGGATTAGTGCAGTCATGTTTGCTGCGTGGAATGTCGACACTACTGGGTGGCCTGTCTGCATAGCCTGAAACGCAATGTTTGCTTCGGCTCCTCTGATTTCTCCCACAAAGATATAGTTTGGACGCTGTCTTAATGCGGCCTTTAGCAAGTCAAACATTGTAACGGAGGATTCTGGGTTTCCCGTGTCCCTTGTTTGCTCTGTGATCCAGTTAGAATGTGGCAGTGTAAGCTCAGGGGTATCTTCTATTGTTACAATTTTCCAGTTTGATGGGATAAATGCAGTCAATGCCATAAGCGTGGTGGTTTTACCAGATGCGGTTTCCCCGTTGATGAAAACACTCATGCCTTCCTGTAGCATCATCCACATGTAGGCTGCCTCTCTAAAGTCAAGTGCCTTTGATGTCAGAACTTGGGTAATCGACAATGGCGTGCTTGCAAACTTTCTTATGGTTGCGTTTGTGCCCTTTCTGGAAATGTCTTTTCCAAACACAATGTTGATTCTGGACCCATCCGGCAGTACTGCGTCAATTACTGGCTTTGCATGTGATACAGTTTTTCCAAATTGTTCCGACATGGATATGATAAGCTCATCAATTTCCTCTACACCAAGGAATAATGGACATTTTAGTGCGCCAAAGGACTTGTGGATCACATATACGTTTCCTGCACCAATAATGGAGATATCTTCTAGGTTGGAATCAGAAAGAAATGGATCCAAGATTCCAGTTCCTGCTCTTTTTTGCAGAAAATGATACCGCAGTCCAGTCCAGTCGTTTTTGTATACTGGAAGTGTTTGCAGTTTGTACACATCGCCCAACGCGTTATAGTCAACAGGTGTTTCAGAAATTGTGGTGCTAGTCTTTAGATAGTTCTCTATCATGTTGAAGCGCTCTGTGATTTCTGCCGGCGGGATCATGTCTGCTGAGCGGATTGCAAACATCTTGTCTGCAATATCCATTACCTTTCTCTCTGGTGGGTCTGGCTCTACTATGACATATTCCATATAGCCATCGTCAGCACTTGTGTGGGGATTGATGTGGATGTAGGTAGTGTCAGTGACTTGATATACTAGGTTCGGCTCTTTGAGCTTTTTGTGCTCTGCCTGCAGTGCCTCTGTAAACAGCGGTAGGGGATTTCCTCGCGAGGTGTATGTGTCAATATAGTTTAGCAGGTGAGGCGATTTTTTGAGCTCCTCAGTGAAGCGCTTGTCCCTTACTTGAGCAAAGTCAAACGGCATTTTCTGCCTCCTATGCGTTTGCCATTGAGATTGGGACGATCTTTATTCCAAAGGTCATGTCCACTTCAAAGGCAAATCCAGAGTCGGTGTTTTCCTTAGAGCCAATCAGTTTTACTATTTTTAGTGTCTTGACATCC
Source organism: Candidatus Nitrosotenuis aquarius (assembly GCF_002787055.1). Classification (NCBI taxonomy): domain Archaea; kingdom Thermoproteati; phylum Nitrososphaerota; genus Candidatus Nitrosotenuis; species Candidatus Nitrosotenuis aquarius. Next base: position 1,360,606 of record NZ_CP024808.1, on the reverse strand, counting down.
TTGCCGCCGATATTAGTAGAGCCAAGCTTCAGATACACATCCACGCCGCCCTTTACTCGCATTCTAAGGTCTGGCGGAATGTCTTCTGGATGCATTGTTATGATAATGCTCATGCCGCGCGCAACCAAGTACTTGCACTGGGTGAAAAACTCTAAAATGCGACTAGCATCAGAAAACACTGTCAATAATGATAATGAGTCAATTACGACGCAATTGTGCTCTTTGAAGCTGTTACCAATGTATTTGCCGACTACTGGTAGCAAATATGCGGACTGTTCCTTGTTCCACTGGACTCCATACATGTGTAGTGGCATTATGGTTAGACGATTTCGCAAAAATGCAGTAGAGAAATTAAACGTAATAGCTTTCATGTTTTCGATGTATTCTTTGACGGTGTTTTCGGTAACGCAGAGAATTTTTTTGCCAGAGTGCAGAAATCCTTTCATGAATTGTGCAGCAAGTGCAGATTTTCCTGTTCCATGATCTCCCTCAATTAGCATCAGGGTTGGAAACGGAATTCCCCCTCCAAATTGTCTGTCGACTTCTTCATTAGTGCACGGAATTATCTCAGTCATTTTTCACTCCATTTTATAAAATAGATAACTACTAGGTTCAACAAAAATTTCTGAAGAAAAATTTGATATAAAATGGTGTTTGGTCTTTTCGAACGAAACTAGGTAGTACTGTCTGTTCGGCTTGCAGTTACTCCCACATCAGTGGAAATCGTGGCATACGCAGTTCCAGTATCAGGAGTTGTACTGGTAGTAAGTCTGCCGTTTAGTGCCTCGTTTGTGTTCAATATGTTTGGATCAAAGTTATCACCAGTAATAGATACAATGCACCATTTACCAGCTGCAGGAGTTACACATGCACCACTTTGGTATGTAAAGGATTGGGTCTTGTTTGTGTTTCCGGCAATTGGATATGTTACAATCAGATTGAATTTTTCATAGTTCCAAAGCTTTTCAGTGCCAGAATTAGTTATGGTAAAGTCCATTGTAGTGGAGCCAGACGTGGCAGAAAATGTGCTCATTGCGATGTTTGTCTTTAGTATGGAATTTTCTACATCAGAAACGGCAGATGAGGCTTTTGTCACTGATGTGGTTTGATCTACCACTCCAGGCAACATCAGTAGTATGTACACTAGGGAAAACATGACTATGCCTCCTGCAATTGCTACGCTTAGGCCCATGTGTCATCTCCATTAGGTTGAAAGAACATAATCAGAATAGACGCCGTTTGGTGCGCTGACCCTAATCACATAGGTCTTGCCAGCTGCAAGTTGGGTGTCTGTAATTTTGATCTGAAATGTATCCATTTTTTGAATTATTGTAGGTATAGATTGGAATTTCCACGTGTCTTCACCACCAGAAGCGCTGTATGTGATTCTTTGTGCAGCCCCAGATTCTCCAAAGTACACGTCTATTGATGTTGGCGCGGTGATTGGGTCAATTCCAATATTTTTTGTCCAGATTTCTAGTGTTGGTGGCGATGCAGTAGTGTTTCTCATCACGTGGATTACTTTGAGTTTTGTGAGCATTTCGTTTTTTTGCGCCTCTGATGTTGCAGTAAACGTGGACTCGAATGTTCCAACCTGCGACATCACCACGCCTGCAATGCTTGTTGCCACTACAATTGACGCGATAATTAGAATTGCCTCTGTCATTACACTTGATGCCATCTAGTTGCTCCTTTCCCGCTTGGATTTTGCGTTCAGTCGTGCGTAATATGCATCTGATTCCTTATCGTTGAGGCCGACAATCTTTGCAAATTTGTATAATTGCGATATTGCATCCTCTGTTGACATGTTGGAATTTTTGAGCATGTCAATGATATTGTAGATGGTGTGCTCGTCTTCTGACTTTAATCCCATGAGCTTGCATTGCTCTACTAGTAAATCAATACAGTCTTCGCCTTTTTCTGCAAACATTTCTCCAACCAGTTCTACTATTGCCATCATGTTTGCCACAGAGAGATTTCCTGAGAATAACGGCTTCATCATTGAATTCATCGGATTGTCCAGATCTGTTCCCTTGACTAGGTTGTCCATTTCACTTCCTCTAACTATGGCAGTGGGGCTAGGCGTTGGCTGCGGAACAGATTGTGGGATTCCGCCTGCGGGGATCATTACCGGAATTTGTTGTATTGGTGGCTGTGCCATTTGTGGTGGTATCACTTGTTGCGGTGGTTGGGGAGCTGTTCCCTGGAGAATTCCTTGCTTTAGCGGTAGTGACGGATCAGACAGATTGGTCAGATCTAGTGCCTCAAAGTATTTTCTCATAAAGTTTAGCGGATTGGAAATTTCTGCCTGGAACGCCTTCATGTCTGTTAGCGTTCCCTCAAATGATTCTGTCAGGGTATCGACGCTTTCCTTTGTTACCTTCATGTCTTCTTTGATTTTGTTCAAGTCCTTTTTGAAGGTGGTAAGGTCTTTTTCTACTGGCTCAAATTTTTGATCAATTAATTCACGGATTCTGTTTTCATCAAATCCCGACATTGCTGCAGGTTCAGTTTTGATTTCAGTAGTTACTGTATCACTGGTGGGAGCAGTAGTTGCGCCAGCCAGTAACGCGTCTAGTTCTGCGTTTGCACCACCTATTTTGCCAGTATCAGCAACAGGTTCTTGTGTTGTTGTAGCATCAGTTTGTACTGCTTGTGCCGGCTCGCCTAGCAATTCGCTTAGCAATGGATCTTCTTGTACTGCTTGTGCCTTCGGTGCCTGTTTTGGTGTAGCTCCTCCTGAAAGGAATTTGGGCACTGCTACCAGTACAGACACAATTACGCTTACAGGTATTACAAAGTAAAACAGTGAATTGTTTAGCTCAAAGAGGTATTGTGGAAATCCCTCATACAAAACTAGGGCGTATATTCCCGCAATGCTTCCTGCTAGAAATGTCCTAAATCCAGAATTAATACTGTTCAGTGTTTTAGTTAAAAAAGAAAAAAGATTGCTTGGAGCGATCATAAGAACACTCCTGCATCTATCCGAGATCTACAACTTCTGTAGTAATTGACGGCACTTGGCGTTCAATGGTCAATGCTGCACCAGTTGGGATCAGAATTTCAGCTCTGACTTTGTCTAGTGCTGCTGGTCTGTCTGCGCTTGCATATGCAATAGCTAGTACTGCATGCTCGCCCTGATCCAAGATTTCGTTATTGTTGTCATTGACAGTCCAATAGACGTATGCCTTGGTGGTTGCTGGGAAGCTGCTTCCGTCTGCTTCAAATGGATCATCGCTTATGTATCCTTCATCTTTGGCAGATTCTGATGCTTCCTCTAGTGATAGCCACTGGCCATCTGCGGTTCCATCATCGTTGTCTTGTGTGGTTGTTGTGAGTGTTCCTGCATAGATGTTATCGTATGAGATGGAATTGCTCAGATACTTGACTGCCGCTGTTGCATCATCAAGATTTACAGAGTCTCCTCCAGATGCAATCTTGATTGGGACTGCAGTATAGTTGAGCTTTGCTGCTGAGACATGGCCTGAACCAATCACTTTACCGGCAACTTCTAGGGTGCTTGATGCTTCGCCTAGACCTGCAGATATTGTGGTCTTTGCCTTTTGTGTTGTAGAGAAACCCATGTTGAGAACGACAAAAGCTAAGGCTGCAGCCACGATTACAAATGCAATCATAACTATTGCAGACTCGACGCCTATGACTCCTCGATGGGATTGTCTGTGTCCTTTTCTAATAAGGTTCATTGGTTTTGTATCATATAGTAAGAGTATATCCTAGAGTGTGATCAGGATGATCAAACATTGAATTGATTAAAGGGTCTTGAGTTTTCTTAGTATTTCATATCCATTATTGGGAAGGAATGTTTCTGGATAACAATTCAACATATAGCCGTTATCTACCATATAGAATTCCCATGAATGACAATTCCAATCATTTGCGTATTGTGGGTTTGTATTCTTCCAATCAAATCCACTGTTAACATCAGATGTTGGATAGGATTTTCCTCGTACAAGTGAGATTGTGTTTTTTTCATAATCCACAGTTATTTGTGAATCAAGTGCTCCTGGGTAAAGATAGATTACCTTTGGATGATTAATAATGGCATCAAATTCCGTTTTGGTTACAAATTCACTGTGTAATAGAATTACCTTGTCAAATTGTTCCAATATTGTAGGATCTTTATCAATATCAATATCATCAATCACTTGATAGCCTAAAAACTCTAAAATTCTAAATCCATTACCACTGGCCGAAAATGTCTTTTCATACTCACTATGTAGTCTTGTGTTGGTACAATAATCACAATAACCAGAATAATAATCATGGAATCCACCCCAATCATATGCACTTTGTGTAAAGATTGGATAAACTACGGCGGTTTTGCCATCAGAGCTCAGCTCGTCATAATTTTTGTAGTATCTCAATTCCGGTAGTTTTGATTCCGTATAGATACCAGAAGATTTTTCAGGTACTGCTAGATAAGCCTGTGAATTATTAATTACTACAAATGCCAATAAAAGCAGCATTGTTGCAGTCATACTAATCATAATGCTATTAAAACGATTCAGCATTACGTAGTAATTTTTTATTGAATTAAAAATCCCAATTTGTTCAATTTGAAAACCTGAATAAGAAAAATAATGTATTCTTGGAAACCACTAGGCTATCCAAGATCTACAACCGCAGTTGTGATGTTTGGTACATGTCTCTCAATAGTAAGCGGTGCACCAGTTGGCACGATTACTTCGACTTTGATGTTATCAAGAGCAGTTGGTCTTTCACTACCCTTATGCACTATAGCCAGTATGGCATGCTCACCTTGATCCAAGATGCTGTTGTTGTTTCTATTTACGCCAAAGTAGATGAATGCTTTTGTTGCACTTGCTGCAGTGTTGCTAGTGATTGGATTCACATTGATGTATCCTGCATTGACTGCCGCAGTTGATGCAGTTGTCAGGTTTTCATATGTACCAGATGACAAAACACCAGTCATAATATTGTCATATTCAACAGATTGACTGAAATATTTCACCGCCATCGTTGTGTTACCCAAGTTTACTGAAGATCCTCCAGATGCAATCTTGAGTGGCACTGCCGTGACGTTTAGTTTGCCTATGGGTGAAATGTCGCCTGCACCTGTTACTTTACCTGCAATTTCTACTGCACTGCTAGATTCGTCCAGACTTGCTACGATTGCTGTTTTTGCTCGCTGTGTTGTAGAGAAACCCATGTTGAGAACGACAAAAGCTAAGGCTGCAGCCACGATTACAAATGCAATCATAACTATTGCAGACTCGACGCCTATGACTCCTCGATGGGATTGTCTGTGTCCTTTTTGAACAAGTTTCATTGGTTTTGTATTATTGCATTACGGTATATCCTAGAGTGTGATCAGGATGATCAAACATTATTGATAAGAATCCAGCGTTAATACTAGTTCATGTTTATTACTTCATTTGTTATTAAAGGCACTTGGCGTTCAATGGTCAATGCTGCACCAGTTGGGATCAGAATTTCAGCTCTGACTTTGTCTAGTGCTGCTGGTCTGTCTGCGCTTGCATATGCAATAGCTAGTACTGCATGCTCGCCCTGATCCAAGATTTCGTTATTGTTGTCATTGACAGTCCAATAGACGTATGCCTTGGTGGTTGCTGGGAAGCTGCTTCCGTCTGCTTCAAATGGATCATCGCTTATGTATCCTTCATCTTTGGCAGATTCTGATGCTTCCTCTAGTGATAGCCACTGGCCATCTGCGGTTCCATCATCGTTGTCTTGTGTGGTTGTTGTGAGTGTTCCTGCATAGATGTTATCGTATGAGATGGAATTGCTCAGATACTTGACTGCCGCTGTTGCATCATCAAGATTTACAGAGTCTCCTCCAGATGCAATCTTGATTGGGACTGCAGTATAGTTGAGCTTTGCTGCTGAGACATGGCCTGAACCAAAGATAGTTCCATCTACTTGTATAGTACTTGATGCTTCGCCTAGACCTGCAGATATTGTGGTCTTTGCCTTTTGTGTTGTAGAGAAACCCATGTTGAGAACGACAAAAGCTAAGGCTGCAGCCACGATTACTATGGTTATTGCCAAAATCGACGCCTCTATTCCAGATATTCCTCGTCGATGTCTTACTAGCTGCACGTTTTTTGTTTGATATTAATAATTTAATGATATTTTTGTTGTTTAGATCAGACAAACATTGTGTGAATTATAAAAAGAAAAAGAAGTGATTTTTTAGATCACACTTATCCTAGATCTACAACAGCGGTTGTGATGTTTGGTACTTGACGTTCAACAGTCAATGGAGCACCGGTTGGCACTACTATTTCAACTCGGACTTTATCAAGCGCTGATGGTCTGTCCGCAGATGAGTATGCTACTGCAACTACTGCATGTTCGCCTTGATCAAGAATAGCATTTGTATTGCTTTGTACTGACCAGTATACGATTGCTTTTGTTGATGACGGCACTGCACCAGTTACTGGATGTGCACTGTTGAATGCATCAAATGCAGATCCAGTTTCAGCTGTAGCTTGTGTGAATGCTGCAGTAGTACTAGAGTATTCTGCACTGGAGATTGGTCCAGCATAGATGTTATCGTATTGTACTGTGTTGCTCAAGTATTTGATCGATGCAGTAGCAGATGCCAAGTTAATGGAATCACCACCAGATGCTACCTTAATTGGAATTGAAGTAACATTCAGTTTTGGTGTTGTAGCGCATGTGGTATCACTTGCACTAGATGTACATCCTACTCCTGTGACTTTGCCTGAGACTTCTAGGCTGCTTGACGCTTCACCTAGACCTGCAGATATTGTGGTCTTTGCCTTTTGTGTTGTAGAGAAACCCATGTTGAGAACGACAAAAGCTAAGGCTGCAGCCACGATTACAAATGCAATCATAACTATTGCAGACTCGACGCCTATGACTCCTCTGTGGGATTGTCTGTGTCCTTTTCTAATAAGGTTCATTGGTTTTGTATTATTGCATTACGGTATATCCTAGAGTGTGATCAGGATGTGCAAACATTGAATGAGTATGATTCTCTTATTAAATATCAGAAGTTGCGGACTTTGCAAATTTTTGCCCAAAAAAATTACAACTAGATGTTTGTTTGAATGAAACAGACAACAACTAAAATCATTATTATAATTTTGATTGTACATGTTCACAAAAAATAATCATAGTGTCAGAAAGCAAAATCAAAATTCCCATTTCAATTTTACAGGTGAGTTCCAATGAGCATTCATGAAGAATTATCAACGTCACTGTCATACTTTGGTTTGGAAAAAACTGATGCCATGGTGTATCTAGGCCTGCTCCAGATGGGCTCCGTCACAGTAGGAACAATGTCTGCCAAGCTGGACATCGACAGAGGAAAGGCATATCGCTCACTTAACAAATTACGAAACCTTGGATTGATCACAACAACATTTTCCAATCCAACAATTTGCAAGGCAGTTGATCCAAAAGAAGGGCTAACTACCATAATGCAGAGAAGAGAAGATGAAATTGTCACAATGCAAAAGCTCTCACGCAACATTGTTGAGCAATTACAACAAATCACACGACCAGAGGCCACAACAGAGATATCTTCATTTTCTATTATTCAGGGTCGGGCCAACATTTATGCAAGAGTCGGCAAGCTCATCCAAGAATCCACAAAGACAATCTACATTGTCACTACAGTTGAAGACATTCTGAGAATGTATCATACTGCCATTCCAGAAAAGATCAAAATGTGCAAGCAAAACAAAGGCGAAGTTCGAGTCCTGACTTGGACAAATAGCGAAAATCTGCTTCCACTAGTCAACAGATTAAACGCGTCTGAGACAAGAATCGGCAAGCTTCCATCAAAGTCCCGAATGATAGTAGAAGAAGGAAATCAGCTGATAATGTCTGGCTCTATCAAAGAGTCCATGGATCTTAATGACGACAACGACTCCATAATGTACACCAATTCTTCGGAGATGATTAACAACATGTACAGCCTTTGTACGCATCTTTGGAAGAAGGCAAAATCAATAGAATTATTGATGTAATTTTGGAATAATTTTTTTAAAAAATCATCCAGTCAATTCTTTAAAGTCTGGATTTGCACCTAGTAGTATAAAGGCAGGATCTGTCTTTGCAATTTTCTTGTAGGCAGAGTCATGCTCTATTACAGATCTTAGTGTGCCCAGAGAGTCAGAGACCTTGCCAAACAATGCGAGTGATTTTGCCTTGTGATATAGTACGTCTTTGTTTGTTGGCATAATAGACAAGACTTGATCAAACATATCCAGAGCCTCAGCGTGCCTTGCTGCTAGCTGCAATGATTTTGCCTTTTGCGTCATGATATCAGTATTGTTTGGATTTACCTCCAATAATTTGGAAAAATACTCTGCAGAATCATTGTATTTACCAAGTGAAAGTAAAAGAACTGCTTTTTGATGCAGTGCGGAATAATTGCCAGAATCGCTTTCTAAAACCTTGCCAATACATTCGGATGATTTTTCATAGCTACCCAAAATGGAATGAATTGTTGCTTTCTGGAGCAATACATCATTATCTGTGCTTTCTGTTTTTTCAAGACAGCCAAGTGCGTCCTCATATTTTCCTAGACAGACAAGCGATTCTGCTTTGTAACGCAACACATCCAGTCTTTGTGGCGTTACCCTCTCAAAACACGATATGGCTTCTTCGAATTTTGATAATTGTTGTAGTGCGATGCCTTTGTGGAATAATGCATCAAAATGAGTAGGATAAATTGCAAGGAAATTATCAAATATGCTTATTGCATGTTCCTTTTTGCCCGTTTTAGCAAGGCACAACCCAAAATAGTACAATGTTTCTTTGTATTGCGGATTTTGTGACAGAATTTTCTCAATGTGCATTAGAGCGTTTTCGTATTTTGCAGTTTTAATTGAAATTTCAGTATCAAGATACAAGACTTCAATGTTGTTTTCATCCAGTTTTAGTAATTTTTGGCAGTTTTCTTGCGCATCTTTTAGTAGTCCAAGGCCGAAAAGCGACTTTGTTTTGTACAATAACGATTCTTTGTGACTTGGAATTGCTTCTAGCACTTGATCCAGGTGATATACTGCTGATTCTAATTTGCCAAGATGGAACAAGGCTTTGCCTTTGTGGTACAGTGAATTGATGTGGAATTTTTTGTCCAGAATTTGGGAAAAGCAGCTTGTTGCCTCTTCATAATTTTCAAGACTCTCCAGGATGAGACCCTTGTCAAATAACGCATCGATGTGATTCCTGTTGGACTTGAGGACCAGATCTAAGACTCCAAGTGCGTCCTGGCTACGCCCAATTTTCATCAAAAGGTGCCCCTTTTGGTACAATATACCAGGATTGTTTGGGGACAATGTTAGCGCCTTGTTGTAACAGCCAAGCGCCTCATTGGGCTTTGATAATGAAAATAGGGCTAGGCCTTTGTGATGCAATACATCTGCATTGTTTGGGTTGATGGCAAGGGCTTTGTCAAAATACAATAATGCATCAACGGGATTGGATATCTCAAGTAAGGCCAGGCCCTTGTGATACAAAATGTCTGCATTGTTTGGGTTGATGGCAAGCGCCTTGTCAAGGCATGAATTTGCACTAGTAGCCAAGCCAAGCTTTAGATGAGATACTCCCTTGTGGTATAGTGCAAGTACGTGCCGTGGATTCTTTTCTAGTATTTTATCAAGGATTACCACTGCCTTGTCATCAAAGTTTAATGAAGAAAGCGTTTTTGCCTTTTCAAACAAAGCAGGAATGTTGGATTTGTCAAAGGACAGTACCTTCTCAAAGCATGACAATGCATCAGAATGTTTTGATAGTTTGTTTAATGCTAATCCTTTTTCAAATAACGACACAATGTGGCTTGGATTTTTTTCCAATATCTTGTCGTAGATTTCGACAGCAATTCCATATTGTCCTGTATTAGAGTGAGATTTTGCACTTGCAATCCATGCGTCTTGATCGTCAGGAATTATCTTCAATACTGCCTTGTAGTACTCTAGTGCTTTTGCGTGGTTTCCAAGATCAGCTAGCAACACTCCTTTGCTGTACAGTGCGCCAACGCATCTTGGATCAAGGGCTATTGCCCTATCAAAATACAAAAGCGAGTTTTCATAATATCCAAGCTTTTGCAGTGAACAGCCTTTGTCATTTAGTGTTTCTGCAGATTTTGGGTTTAGCTGCAAAGATCTGTCATAGAATGAAATCGCTTCAGAGTGTTTTCCTAGTGCGCCAAGCGAGACTCCCTTGTAATGCAATACATCCGCATTGTTTGGATGGATGGCAAGGGCTTTGTCAAAATAGGCCAGTGCCTCTGTATAGCGGCTCAGCTTGCCAAGCGTTATTGCCTTTTTGAATATAGAGTCAAAGTGGCCTGGATTAATGGCAAGTGCCCTGTCAAAATAGGACAATGCCTCTGTGTGATTGTACATTGACAATAGCAATCCCTTGTGGTATAGCGCGTCTGCATTGTTTGGATGGATGGCAAGGGCTTTGTCAAAATAGGCCAGTGCCTCTGTATAGCGGCTCAGCTTGCCAAGCGTTACTGCCTTTTTGAATATAGAGTCAAAGTGGCCTGGATTAATGGCAAGTGCCCTGTCAAAATAGGACAATGCCTCTGTCGGGTTTGATAATTCTAGTAGGGTCAAGCCTTTGTGATATAGGGCATCTGCATTGTTTGGATGGATGGCAAGGGCTTTGTCAAAATAGGCCAGTGCCTCTATTGGGTTTGATAGTTCTAACAGGGTCAAGCCTTTGTGATATAGGGCATCTGCATTGTTTGGATGGATGGCAAGTACGCTATCAATGCAAAGCAGGGAATCGTTGTGTCTTGATATAGCAGACAGTGAGATTGCCTTATGATACAAGGCATCAAAGCTAGTCGGCATAATTTGTAACACCTGATCAAAACAACCTAGTGCGTCTGCGTGTCTTCCTATTGTTGCAAGAGCGGCTCCTTTGTGGTATAACGCATCTGTGTCCGATGGAGTAATCTCTAGTGCCTTGTCATAGAACAAAATTGCATCAGCAAAAAGACCTTGCCTGTCTAACGCAAGTGCTTTGCCGTAAAGTGAATCATGGTTGTTTGGCTCTGCTTCCAAGACATGATCAAAGCAGACTATGGCATCTGCATATTTCTCAAGTGCCGATAGCGATTTTCCTTTGTGGCATAATGTATCCAGATTGTTTGGATCACTTTCTAGGCTCAGATCATAACACGATATTGCCTGCTGATCTTTTCCTAATGCCGCAAGTGCTCGTGCCTTGTAATACAAGACATAGCTGTTTTGTGGCTCTGCCTCCAAAACAAAATTTAGAGTCGATATGGCTTCTTCATGGTTACCAATCCCATATAGTGAAATTGCTTTGTTGACTAGAACTTGGATATCATTTGGTGATATTTTTAGTGCCTTGTCAAAATACACCAAGGCATCTTTGTGCCTTGATAATACCGATAATGTCATTGCCTTTCGGCACAGAGCATCAAAGTTGGTTGGGGCAATCTGCAATACTAGATCAAAACATTCCAGTGCATCATTGTGTTTTCCTATTGTTGCAAGCGCTACTCCCTTGTTGTGTAATGTAGTTGTGTTCTTAGGATTAATTGATAATGCCTTGTCAAAGTACACCAACGATTCTGTTGCTTTGCCCAGATTGCACATTGATTTTCCTATGTTTGCTAGAATTATGTCGTTGTTGGGATCTATTGTTAGTGCCTTGTTGTACAAAGATATTGCATCAGCATATTTAGAAAGTCTATCCAGAGTAGTTGCCTTTTTGAATATAGAGTCAAAGTGGCCTGGATTAATAGTAAGGGCTTTGTCAAAATAGGACAATGCTTCTGTGGGGTTTGATTGTGATAATAGTGAGCCCTTGTGGTATAGTGCGTCATAGTATTGCGGGTTGAGCTCTAGTGCTTTGTCCATGCAGGATATTGCGTCTTCTTTTTGGCCCAGCTTGACAAGTGTCTGCCCTTTGTGGTAGTACACCTCAGAGTGTTGCGTGTTAATAGAGAGTGCAGCATCAAAATATGCTAATGCTTCTGTGTATCGGCTCAGCTTGCCAAGGGTTACTGCCTTTTTGAATATAGAGTCAAAGTGGCCTGGATTAATAGTAAGGGCTTTGTCAAAATAGGACAATGCTTCTGTGGGGTTTGATTGTGATAATAGTGAGCCCTTGTGGTATAGTGCATCTGAGCTGTTTGGGTTGATTGCAAGTGCCCGGTCAAAATAGGACAATGCTTCTGTGGGGTTTGATTGTGATAATAGTGAGCCCTTGTGGTATAGTGCGTCATAGTATTGCGGGTTGAGCTCTAGTGCTTTGTCCATGCAGGATATTGCGTCTTCTTTTTGGCCCAGCTTGACAAGTGTCTGCCCTTTGTGGTAGTACACCTCAGAGTGTTGCGTGTTAATAGAGAGTGCAGCATCAAAATATGCTAATGCTTCTGTGTATCGGCTCAGCTTGCCAAGGGTTACTGCCTTTTTGAATATAGAGTCAAAGTGGCCTGGATTGATGACAAGTGCCCTATCAAAATAGGACAATGCTTCTGTGGGGTTTGACAGATGTAGTAATGCATCGCCTTTTCGGCAAATAGACTCAAAGTGATTTGGGGCAAATTCCAGTATCTGATCAAAGTACTCCATTGCCTCAGAATGTCTGCTCAGTGCAAGTAGTGCTAGGCCCTTGTAATGCAGGGCAGATATGTTTGATGGGTTTAGCGTTAATGCCTTGTCAAAGTACACCAACGATTCTGTTGCTTTGCCCAGATTGCACATTGATTTTCCTATGTTTGCTAGAATTATGTCGTTGTTGGGATCTATTGTTAGTGCTTTTTCAAAGTAGGCCAAGGCTTGCGTGTCATTGGATAGATGTGATAACGCAATGCCCTTGCTAAAAAGCACATTTGCATTGTTTGGATGGATGGCAAGGGCTTTGTCAAAATAAGACAGTGCTTCCGTGTATTTGCCCAAATGCAAAAGACACGATGCCTTTCCTACGATGCTGTCTATGTGTTTTGGATTTAGTGCAAGTGCCTTGTCAAAGAATTCTAGTGAATCCGAGTGAATTCCAACTTGTAAAAGGCAAGACGCTTTTCCAAAAATGCTGTCATGGTGTTTTGGGTTGATCTTTATTGCAACATCAAAACATTCCAGTGCTTCTTCATGTTCTCCAAGCAAGCGCAAAATTTGCGCCTTGTTAAAGATCGCATCAAAGTGTCCCGGTATGATTTCAAGGATTTTATCATATGATGAGATTGCCTGATCATGTACTCCCAGATAAGATAGTGAGATTGCTTTGCAATAAAGCGCACCAACGTTTGCCGGATTTTTCTGGAGAATCTTGTTGCAGCTATCTATTGATGAATTGTAATCATCCAGTGAAGACAGTACGATTGCCTTTTGAAGCAAGGCATCTTCAAAGCCAGAGTCAACAGCTATTGCCCTATCAAAGTATTCTAGGGCCTCAGATTTTTTGTCAATTTGGAGCAGAGAGCATCCAAGAGTATACAGAGTCGAGGGCTCTTGCGGGTTGAATTCCAGTGACTTTTCAAAATAAGATATTGCCAATTGGTGCCTGCCAAGGTTTGCCAGGCAGACGCCTTTTGCGAATAATACTTCTGCATGATATGGATCAACTTCCAGTGTTTTATCAAGGCAAGACAATGCAGATTCGTATTGTTTTGTTTTGATTAGTGCAAGACCCTTGTTGTGTATTGCATCAAAATAATTCGGATCTATTTCCAGTGCTCTGTCATAAAACGAGATTGCCTCTGTTTGGTTGCCAGCCTGTGATGCAGAGATTCCTCGATTAACAAGCAGAGCAATGTTGGCCGGCTCTATTTCTAATGCCCTATCAAAATACGATATTGCTTCGTCGTGGTTTTGCAGGTTTGCTAGTGCAAGTCCTTTTTTGTACAATCCATCAAAATAGTTTGGATCTATTGCAAGCGTCTGCTCATAGCACGATAACGCTTCGTTATGCTTTGATAGTACGGCAAGCGAGTCACCCTTGCAGTGCAACGCGTCAAAATATTCGGGATCAATTTCCAAGACTCGATCATACAGCGTAATTGCTTCTTTGTGGTTGCCAAGCCTAGATTGCGTTATGCCCTTGTTTACAAGCGCTCTTGCGTCATGCGGATCTGCACGTATCAGTCTGTCATATGATGCGATTGCCTTTGAGTACTGCTTGTCATAATAGTAAAAATTTCCCAAGAGAATGTCAAGATCTTTGTCTGAGGATTGTTTTTCTTGTTTTGTTAGCCGTTCTTGGAGTTTTTCCTGCACCTTTACCATGCTGGATATTTTTGACTTTACATCAGAGGATAGCTCAAAATTTGCTCCTAATTCTTTTTTTAGCCCGTTGTTCTCTAGCAGACGTTTGAGTAGGCCATTTACAAGAACAATCTGATTTTGTACGATACTGTCTGAGGCACCCATAACATCAAAAGTTTTAGAAATTTTTTGTAATTATCGTAGTATTTGTTCAAAAAGTCCAAACACTCTCTTATATGATTTTTTTAATCCAATTCTACTAGGCTTGAGAATAGGAATAATCCTAGCTGCACTCATAGTGTATACCATAACAGCTAGCGTAGCCTATGCCGAGGAATTTGACATAAGGTTCCTGCCTCAAAAGCTCGTCGAAGGCTCGCAGGCAAAGATGCAGGTCTTTGTAACAGAAGGAGAGCAAATAATACCAAAAAAGATAACGGACCTTACAATTACATCGCTTGATTCCTCTATTTTACACATAGAAAAGATTCAGGATGGCAGCTCCTTTGTAAGCGAGGTTACTGTCAAGGCAGGAAAACCAGGAACCACCACGTTATATTTGGCAGCGCCGGGATTTGGATCAAAGGAAATCCCAGTTACTATCTATGGCAACAAAAATCACGCATCTACACTTCTAGTCAAGATAACCCCGGACACTTTTACAACCAGCGGACCTAGCGAAGGATACATTGCAGTAGAGCTGGCAGACGAGGATGGCTTTCCAGTAATCGCAAAAGAGGACACCGTGGTATCCCTGAATACTGCAAACAGGGACATAATAGAAATTGCATCACAAAATTTACTAATTAAAAAAGGTGAGTATTTTGCCCACACTAAATTTACAATCAAAAATTCCGGCGAAGCCA
Source organism: Candidatus Nitrosotenuis aquarius (assembly GCF_002787055.1). Lineage (NCBI taxonomy): Archaea > Thermoproteati > Nitrososphaerota > Candidatus Nitrosotenuis > Candidatus Nitrosotenuis aquarius. The sequence continues at coordinate 1,345,509 of NZ_CP024808.1, read as the reverse complement.
GTGTCTATCTCACAGCACAAGACATCCAGACCGCAACTAGCACCATAACCGTACAAGAAGACGAAGACATTACAGTCAAAATGTACACATATCCAACTACAATGTCTATTCATGATGCAACCCAAGGATTTGTAATTGCGCAACTGCAGGATTCCTCTGGCAAGCCAATAATTGCGCAAAAAGACATTACCGTATACTATAGAGTTGCAGACTCGGATTTTGAGGAAGCGACCAACTATAGCTCAAACTACAAACAAAAATCAACTGGCTATTTCCAGATTCCCAAGGGCTCGTACTGGGGCTATACGCAATATTCGCTTCCTGAGGGACTAGAAGACACGTACGAAATATCAATAACCACGGAGGATCCGCTCGTAGTCGAAACTCAGGAAATAGAGGCCAAGGACCTTGAGATAATGGACGATAAGCTGGTCCAGTTTCAGACACTGCCAGTCCTTGCTACAGGTAAGCGAGAGCTGATCGGGGTGCTGTACCTAGAAGACGAAGACGGGAACCCAGTTGTAGCAAAAAAAGAGCTTGCAATCAAAATAGACTCGTCAGACAGTAAATCTCTGACAGTAGAAGATGTAATAATGAAGGGAGGCAGCCAGGTTGCCCTAGTTTACGGCAAGGTAGGCCATAGTGTTCCAACAGACCTTGAGCTAAGACCAGCAGTAAACGAGGGAGAGATGACAACAGTCGAGGTGTTTGGGCCAGACAAGGATTCGCTGGAATTTGTAGTGGAGCCACTAATACCAGAAGTTCTAACTGGAACTGCATTTCCAACTGTAATGTACCTAAAGGACGGAGAAGAGCTTACCAGCTTCCCAGAAGACAACGAGGTGTTTGTATCGCCAAACGAGTTTGTGCAAATCCAGACAAAAAAAATTGTTCAAAAAGACACATTGGTATTATTTGACTCTAAATCTCTAAAGAAAGGATCCGTGGATCTGACAGTAGAGTCAGGGGACTTTGAGGACACTACCACAATAGACAATCTTTCATCGGATCCTGCAAACATGATCTTGGATCATTCCAAGTCGATTTTTGTTGGAAACAATGATGTCTTTTCAATACAACTGGTAAATTCTGAAGGGCTGCCCACCTATGCAACAAGCGATGTTGTAATTAGCCTGGTTGCCAAAGACCGGGGACTAGTCGAGATGCCATCATCCATTACAATACCTACTGGAAGCTATTATGCACTGTTCGATGTGGCTCCAAAGGCAGCAGGCACAACAGAAATCTCGTTATTATCAAAGGAGCTGCCCCTGGTATCAGAAGAAATAACAATTACCAGCCTTACCCCAACTCTTACAATTACGGCGCCAGACTCGATTGATTCCTCTGAGACGTTTATTGCGACAGTTTCCGCAAAAGCAAACGAAAAGCCGCTTGTCGGACTAAAAGTAGACTGGCAAGTAAGCGGCGGAATCATACAGATATCAGACTCACAGACAGGCACGACCGGCGATGCTACAATATCCATAATTCCAAACGGCCAGTCAGTAAACATAGTGGCCACGGCCAGCGGCCAGTGGTATTCACCTGCCTCAGTATCAAAGTCCGTAACAGTAAACTACCCAGTAGCAATACTTGGAGAAGAAGAACAGCCAACCAAGGAAGACTATTCCATTGAGATATTTGGAATCGATCCAATCTTGATCATAGTTCCTGTCGCAATTGGTGCTGCTGGATTTATGTTAAAGAAGAAGGGCCAGCTCAAAATCAGAAACTAGTTTTCATTTTGCACAAAACAGAATTTCCTGTTTATTAAAAAACAAAAAATTCGTATGTTCAATTCGAACATCAGCTTGATTATCAAATTTCCAAATCAATCCTAATTAGAAAATAATTAGGGCGTGAGTGAATTAGCTAATCTAAAAATTAATCTTGGAAAAATGCTTGGAAAAAACAAGCCAAAGTCGCTGGTGTTTCAGTCTTTGTTAAATGGTGAGGACATCACTTTAGACGTATGCTCATTTGAGGAAGTCCTACCGTATTCTTTGCTGTCAATTCCGGTATCAACCATAACTCCTCACGATAATGTCTGGATCGCCTCATCAATGCTATCAAGGATTGCAGATGTCACAAATAATTTGGTGGTAATAGAGGATGAATTCCCAATAGGCACGATCAGCGCACTTGAGATAATTGAGGGCTTACAGAAAAATCCCACCTCCTCGTTTTTCTCAGAGAGTATTATCAAAATAATGAACCCGGACTTTTACATTGATTCTAGGACAGTTAACATTTCTGCAATACTGAACAGGATGGGAAAAAGCAAAAACCCCTTTAGCATAGTTCAGAACGACAAGACCAGCTTCTCACAGTTCTCAGTCAGGCAGGTACTAGAGATTGGTGCCCTATGTAAGACAAACATTGACGCCTCGTCATTTGCACAAAAGCGCACTCCGCGATTTAGTCGCGACAACACCATATCAGACATAATTGAAAAGCTCAGAAAGGACCAGACTGAGTTTGCATTGTTGGAAGACGAATTTACATTTGTAAACTATGACATAATACTGGAAAAGCTAAAGGAGTTAAACAACACGCCAAACGAAAACCTACTAAGCCTTAGCGCAAGCACGCTCAAGACAATTACTCCGATGCTCATATCAGACAAGCTTAGCCTAGCAGAGATCTGCAGGATAATGCTGAATGCAAAGCATCCGTGCGTTATGACACAGGACAAAATAATTACTGCGCGCGATGTCTTGGAAGTCTTGTGCAGGGAGTAACACATGTCGGAAAAATCACTTGCACGTCTAAAAGATCACCTAGACTTGATGAAAAAAGAGCTTGATTCCACCACATCGCAAATCAAGCAAATAGAGACAAAAAACAAAACAGAGCGCAAGTCCATGCAGAAAATCGACGAGCCTGCCATCAGGTCCCTGAAGAATCAGGAAGCCGACCTAATACAGGAAATATCCAAAATTCAAAAAGAGATCAAAAAATCAAGATCCAAGATACTGCTCATTGCAGAGCTTGCCGTTTTGCCCGCAATGTTTCTGATATTGCTAATGTCTGGCGTAACTGACACAATTTTTTCCAACTTTGAATCAAAAGAGACGCCAAACGTGCTCAGGACAAAATACTTTACAGAAAACCTTCGAGGCGACACAATAGACACCTGGAAGTCATGGAGACTAGTCGACAACACGCTGAGCATCAACATTCTCAAGTCGCCACGCGTAACAGAGCACCAGCTAGAAGTGATAAAAAACGCAATCATATCAGAGAAGACAGAGGAATTTGACGATTCCCTAGTACACAAGGGCCCCAAGGGAACAAAGTCAATGTATTATGTTGGGTGGGCAGGAGCACTCAAGGAAGCTGCAAAAGAAGAGACAAAATACAATATTCCAACCAATTTTGAGTTTGTCGGCAGCAATGGCGGCGAAGGAGACATCATCATAACATTATCCAACATAAAGGACTCTGACGGGTACACAGGCTATACAAAATCAATTACAGAAGACACTGAAATCCTAAAGTCATTTATCACAATTTACGACATTTCCAATTTGTCTGATGATCAGCTGGAAACAATAGTGCGACACGAGTTTGGCCACGCACTAGGCCTGGGCCACTCTACTGCCACAGAAGACCTGATGGCGCCAACAATAGACATGACCATCCCATATATCACAGACTGCAACATTGACGCAATCGTAAATCTATACAATGCAAAATCAGACAGCCAAACTGTTTGCGAAAAATAACTAAAATCCAGACTCATTTAGGACTAGGCCAAGCAGTGCGGCGCGCGTAAATTTCCCATATTCTGCCTGCCTGAAGTATTTTGCCTGGGCTGTCGAGTCTACATCAGTAGAGATTTCATCTACTCGCGGAAGCGGATGCAAAATTATTGCGTTTTCCTTCATCTTGTTTACAACATCGAGCCCGATTTTGTAGCTGCCACGCACCTTTTGGTATTCCTCCTCGTCTGGAAAACGCTCCTTTTGGATTCGAGTAACATAGACAACATCAAGCTCGTCGATGAACTCGTCCAGATTTGTGGATTCCTTGAGTGAGACCTTTTTTTGTATTTCATATATAGAGTCGGACCTTATCTTCAGCGATTCTGGCGATATCAGCTTAATATCCACATCATAGTTTGATAGAGCGTACAAAAGAGAATAGACAGTTCTGCCGTATTTTAGATCACCTACTATGCCGATTTTTAGGCCGTCAATTTTGTTTTTTTCCTTTTTTATTGTGTAGAGGTCTTGGATTGCCTGGGTTGGGTGCTCCTCTGTCCCACTTCCCGCATTGAGGACTGGCTTGTCAGAGATTTCAGATGCAAATCTACTAGAGCCATCAAGGGGGTGGCGCAGCGCCAAGACATCAGAGTAAATTGAGATCATCCGTATTGTGTCTGCCAGGCTTTCGCCCTTTTTTGTAGAAGACAGGGAAACATCTGCTATTCCAAGCGAGGTTCCGCCAATTAGCGCCATTGCCGCCTGAAAGCTCAGTCGGGTTCTGGTGCTTGGCTCAAAGAAGAGATATCCAAGTGTCTTGCCGCGGCCAACCTCGCGGCGCTGGGTCGGATCCATTTTTATGATTTTATTGGTTGCTGAAAATACTGCCTCGAATTTTGCCTTGTCAAAATCCCGCACAGATATGATGTCATTATGATAAAAATCGTTCATTTCTTTCAATGATATATACTGGTTAGTATACAAAGTATTCTGATGCAGGAATCAAATCTCATAGTTCGCCGAATAAAGGACGGCACAGTAATTGATCATATCGAGGGCGGCAAGGGCCTCAAGGTGCTAGAGGCAATAGGCATCTCTGGCCAGGAAGGCGACGTCATAACAGTAGCCCTCAACGTCCCAAGCGGAAAATACAGCAAAAAAGACATAATCAAAGTAGAGAACAGATACCTCCAGGACTCGGACACCAACAAGCTTGCAGTGATATCGCCCAAGGCGACAATTAACATAATCAAGGACTACAAGCTGGTAGAAAAGCGCCGAGTCACACTCCCAAACAAAATTGAAAAGATATTTCGATGCTCAAATCCAGACTGTATCACAAACAGCAAAGAAGACATTGAATCAGTCATGGAAGTAATCGACAAGACTGGCCTTGTCCTAAAATGCAAGTATTGCGCAAGGATTTTGGACGTAAACCAGCTGAAATATAATTAAAACAAAGAGTTTTTGGGGCTTATTGTCCCAAGATAATGAACATCATGACGATTCCGTAGATTGCGATTGACTCGACCATACCTACGAAGATGAATACTTTTGACTGTAATGCTGGGTTTTCACTAATTACGGCAAGACCTGCAGATCCCACATAGCCTAATCCGATTCCTGCACCAAATGCTGCAAGACCAAATGCTAAACCTGCGCCAAGAATTTTCAGTGATCCGGAATCACCAGATGCTGGTGCTCCCTCTTCTGCTGCAAATGCAAGGCCTGTCATTGCTGAAAGTGATACAACTGTTGCCAAAAGCAATAACGCGAAGGATTTCATTTTCAGATTTGCTCCAAGGACTCCTTTATTTAAATCATGGTGTGGATTTTGAAATTTTGTCCAACGTTTTTGTTTTGAAGTGTTTTAGATCTGATCGGATGGAATCTAGCTGAGAATCATTTTCGGATTCTAGTGCGCTGCTTGCTTGATCAAGTAATCTTTTGATGTCTTGTTTTGCCATTTTACTTCTTCTTCTCCATTACTGCCTTGACTTTTTTTAGTCTTGCGAATTCTTCCCTTTCTCTTTCCTCTAGTGTTGCCAAGATGAACTTGATTCGCAGCCTATACTGCGGAATAATGACGTTTTCTAGCGCATTCAGGAGTTTTTGCGTCTTTTCTAGCGCCTTTGCAAGTGCAAAGATGGAATTTTCATATTCGGCCGCCTTGCAGATTTTTGGGAGCAATACCTTGATCTGCTTTGCCGCCCTGTCTATTGAAGAGTTGGTGTCTGCAAATCCATAAGGCATTGATTTTGTGTCTTTTTCTGTAACATTTAGTGTTGGGATTGTGACATCCACTACTCGCTTTACCTTGGTGTCTACCTCCATTACTGCCGGAGTGGATTGTGCTACCGAGTCCACTGTTGCAGTGCCCAGTGACAGATAAGCATCGTTTACTGATTTGTAGACGTCTTGGAGTGGCTCCCAGATTCCGCCGCGAGCCTTGTTTGCTTCTGTGATCATTTCTTCAATGTTTTTTAGCAAGACCTTTCTTTTGTCGTCAAGAATTTTTTGCACCATTGTCGCAACTTGGCTTGAACGCTTGTACTTGAGCAACTCAATTTTTGTTGCTGCAACGTTTTGGCCAAACGACATTTAGCTATCGTTCCTTGTAGTATTGGTCGATAAACTTGTCTTTAACTTTGGTTAGCTCGTTCTTTGGCAATAATGACACTACTTTCCACTGGAGTCCCAGCGTTTCCTCTATGGTTCGATTCTCGTCAATTCCTTGGGTGAGGAATTCCTTTTCAAATCCGTCGCCTACTTCGAGATATTTGAGGTCCACACCTGTGAGGCCTGCCTTTCCTACAATTCCTGCCAGCGCGCGAACTTCTTGTGCACGGGAATAAGCATCATAGTTTTGATTGGAGACTTCTTGGTGGTCTGCTCTTGTTCTTCCCTCGCCAATTCCGTCCTTCATGATTCGCGATAAGCTCATCAGGATGTTTACTGGCGGATAGACTCCTTGTCTGAACAAGTCACGACCCAACACTATTTGTCCTTCTGTGATGTAGCCAGTAAGGTCTGGAATTGGATGAGTGATATCGTCTGATGGCATGGTCAAAATTGGCATCTGAGTCACACTGCCCTTTTTGTCTCGCAGTCTTCCTGCTCTTTCGTAGATTGTCGATAGGTCAGTGTAGAGATATCCAGGATAGCCTTTTCTTCCCGGCACTTCTTCTCTTGCTGCGCTGATTTCTCTTAGTGCCTCTGCATAGTTTGTCATGTCTGTTAGAATTACCAGTACGTGCATTCCAAGGTCATACGCCAAGTATTCAGCAACGGTTAGCGCTACTCTTGGCGTGATGATTCTCTCAATTGCAGGATCGTCTGCTAGATTCAAAAATAATACACTACGCTTTAGTGCGCCAGACTCCTCTAGGCTTCTTCTGAAATATTCTGCCTCGGAATATTGCACGCCGATTGCTGCAAAGACTACTGCAAATTCATCGGATGTTCCAACTACTGCCGCCTGTCTTGCAATTTGTGCTGCCAAGATATTGTGTGACATGCCAGAGCCGGAAAAGATTGGAAGCTTTTGGCCTCTGACTAGCGTTAGCATTCCATCAATTACTGATACGCCTGTTTGAATGAAATCTCTAGGATATTCTCTTTGTTCTGGGTTCATTGGTGCGCCGTTGATGTCGATGAATTTTTCTGCAATTGGGTCTGGCAGTCCGTCGATTGGTCTTCCCAGTCCGTCAAAGACTCTGCCTAGCACTTGTTCGGAGACTGGCATTTCCATGACTTTGCCTACGAACTTTGCGCTTGTTCCAGAAACTGAGAGACCTGTTGTTCCCTCAAATACCTGGACGATTGCTTTTCTATTTCCTACTTCGAGGACTTTGCCTAGTCTTCTCTGTCCATCGGTAGTTTGAATTTCAACTAGCTCATCGAATGCAACGCTTTCTACTCCGTCAACAATTACTAGTGGTCCTTTGATCTCTGCAATTTTTGAATACTGGACTCCACCCTGTGCGCTCATGCCGAAACCTTTACTCCGGAAATGTTCTTGAATTCAGATTCTATAGTACCAGACAGTGCATCTAGTTTTGCAAGCTCGTCCTCTTTTACTTCCATTCTTGCTTTGAGTAGTGTTGCAATTACTGGCATCGCCCTAATGTCAGCAAGGGATGCGCCTTCACGCAGTGCCGCTTGGCCTTTTCTGTAAAAGTCAACTAGTAATGTCAAGAGCTTGAATTGTTTTTGTGGGCTGCAGTAAGTGTCTACGTCGTCAAAAGAGTTTTGTTGTAGGATTCCGATTTTGACCATTCTTGCTACCTCGAGAATTAGTTTTTCCTCATCTGGCAGTGCTTCAGGGCCTAGCAGTCTGACAATTTCTTTTAGTGTGTCCTCTCTTTGCAAAATTCCGTATGCTTCGCGTCTTAGCTCAAACCAGTCCTTTGACACATTTTCGCCCCACCATTTTCCAATGTCTGCTAAATATCCGGAATAGCTGTTCATCCAGTTAATTGACGGATAGTGACGAGAATACGCCAGTTTTGCATCAAGCGCCCAGAAAGTTTTGATGAATCGCATTGTATGTGTAGTGACTGGTTCTGTAAAGTCTCCACCAGATGGAGATACTGCGCCAATCAGTGTTACAGAGCCGTCCCTGTCTGGGCTTCCTTGCGCTCGGACACGTCCTGCTCTTTCATAAAATTCTGCTAATCTTGATGCTAGATATGATGGATAGCCTTCTTCTGCTGGCATTTCTTCGAGTCTTCCGCTCATCTCTCTTAGTGCTTCTGCCCATCTTGAGGTGGAATCAGCAACAAGGACGACGTCCTTACCCATGTCTCGGTAATATTCAGCAATTGTTACTCCAGTGTAGATGCTTGCCTCTCTTGCAGCCACCGGCATGTTGCTAGTGTTTGCAACAAGGACAGTTCTGTCCATGAGTGGTTTTCCGGTTCTTGGGTCTTTGAGGTGTGGGAATTCAACGAGCACCTCGGTCATTTCGTTTCCTCGCTCTCCACATCCGATATACACAACAACTTGAGAGTCTGCCCACTTTGCAATTTGGTGCAGTGTTACGGTTTTTCCTGTACCAAATGCTCCTGGAATGGAGCCTGTTCCACCCTTTGCAATTGGGAAGAATGTGTCAATTACTCTTTGGCCAGTCAATAGTGGAATGGTTGGATCGTATCTTGATTTGTATGGTCTTGGCTTTCTTACTGGCCAGTAATGATACATCTTGATCGGTGTCTTGCCATTATCTGTGGTTGCAAGCTCTGTTTCTAAATCATAAGTGCCTTCGCTAACAATCTTTGTGATTTTGCCGCCAGCATGGTCTGGTGGAACCATTATGCCATGCTCGATTAGGTCGGTTTCCTGCACAGAGCCGATGATGCTTCCCGGTTGCACAGTGTCGCCAATCTTTACCTTTGGTGTGAATTTGTATTTTTTATTCATAACAACTGGCGTGGTGGTGATTCCTCTGCCAATAAAAGAGCCAGACTTTTCTGCCAAGTCTTTTAGTGGTCTCTGGATTCCATCATAAATTTGGCCAATGATGCCTGGACCTAACAAAACGCTCAGTGGGTTACCAGTACCTACTACTGGCTCGCCTGGCTTTAATCCGCTGGTGGATTCGTAAACTTGGATAAATGCTACATCGCCTGTAAGACGAATTACTTCGCCGATTAGTTTTGCGTCGCCGACAGAGACTGTCTCGTACATTTTTGCATCAGACATGCCGTCTGCTTTTACTGCAGGACCACTAACCCAAACAATTCGACCCTTTGCTACCATTCCCTTTTACCTTCCGAATTTTGATGCAATATCCTTCCTTATTAAAGGCTTCAGGCGATCTAGTCTTGCATCAATTGTGTTGTCGAATTTCATGGTGCCATCCTTTGATTGAACGTGAATTCCACCGAGACATTCAATTGTATCAGATGAGAGCGTTGCTCCTGGAAATTTGGATAATAATGATTGGACGACAGACTTGTCCTTTGAATTTGTCTGAACAATTATCTCGGATGTGCCAATTGTGTCAATTGACTCTTGTAATAATGACGAGATTAATTTGGAATAGTCAGAGCCACGATCTGCACTTTGGAGTTTTGCGATCGCTTTCTCAAAGACTTTTTCTATTGATTCTTCTACCAGCAAGAGTTGTTTGTTTCTGGAATCTAGATCGGCGTTTCCTATGATTTGTTTTTCGAGTTTTTCTGCTTCCTTTTTGCCCTCGGCTAGAATTTTGTCATATTCCTGCTCCAGCGTGATTTGCGAGTTTGCAAGGGTTGTTTGTGAGGACTTTAATGCTTCTTTTAGGCTTGAGACGATCTGTTGTTCTGTGTTCTGAAGGATTTTTTCTACAGTTCTCTCTAGTGCAGAATCAACGCCCATTGATCTGGCTCCAATAGACTAATGGATTTTAATGTTTGGAAAGATTTTAAAATCGTCCAAAAAACCGAATAATTGTCTTGGTAGTAGCCGATCTAAAACTTGGTAGCATAATTTTACCTAGATCGGAATCTCCACTTGCAGTTTCCCGTCTTGCGGAATTTGAATGGTTTCACAAAATAGAGACGGAAAACGACATCGTTACTCCCGAAGTTGACGATTTACTTTTGCGCGCGCAAAAATCCTACCAAGCAATAGACGACGTGGTAAAGGGCTTGCAGATTCCACTACAAGTTGGAATCATGGAAGTATTATTCAAGGGAACTGTCATCAAGAAAAAACAGTACGAGCTTGACGAAATGCAGACAATGGTTGACGACTTGGAGAAAAAGAGCCCAGGAATTGTTGACGGTCCGGCAAAACTACTCGAAGACATAGCTGCAACCCAGCGTTCACTGGATGAATACACCACTCTGAAGGAAACTCTTGATGTGGTCAAAAAACTAAACGTCGATGTTGGGGGCTTTGGCTTTATGAAATATTTCTACACAAATCTCTTTGTCATAAACACAAGCGAATTTGCCGAGGTAAGCAGAACGCTTGAAGGTGTTACAATTTACAAGTATGAGTTGGACACAAAGGACAAGCTGGCAGTAATCGTGGTTGCTGGCTCTGACGATTCCGATAAGGTACTCAAGGTGTTTCGTGGCTTTAATTCAAATCCATTTGTGATACCGCAGGGACTGCCACAGGTTCCTGCACAGGCATATTCACTGATTGTATCCAAGCTCGCAGAGCTAACCAAGAAGGAAAAAGAACTTGCAAAAGAAATCGCCAAAGTCAAAGTCTCAATTCGCAGGGACATACTAGCATTGCATGAGAGCGCGTTTGTTGCCAAAGAAGTACTAGAAACGCTTCGCAAGCCTGGCGGAACAAAGAGATTTGCAGTCATACAGGGATACATTCCAAAAAACATGGAAGGAAAATTCAAAGAAGTAACAAAGCAATGGATGTCAGTTACCGAAGATATCAGGGATCCAAAGATGGTGCAAAACAGGCCGACACTCTTCCAAAACAAGAGATGGGTCAGAACCTTTGAGGTAATTACGCAAAGCCAGGGCATTCCAAGACGCGGCGAGGCAGACCCAACGCCCATGATTTCACTAATGTGGCCAATATTCTACGGAATAATGTTTGCAGATCTTGGCCATGGCTTGTTGCTCATGGGTCTTGGCTTGCTGTTCAAGATGAAGGGCCAGGGTGTCATGGCAAGATGGGGAATGCTAATTGCCATTTCTGGGGCATCTGCAGCAGTTGCAGGAGTAGGTGCTGGAGAAATGTTTGGCTTCCACATTGATCACTTGCAGCCATTTGAGGATCTGTTGCACGGGCCGCTACAGCCAGTGTCCTGGCTGGTTGGAACCCTGTCCGTTGCGGAACTGACATTTGAGCAGGTAATCAACATACTCAAGGTTTCACTATTCCTTGGAATTATTCATTTAATTTGGGCATTCGTACTGAGAATCAGACGACTGCACAAGGAAGGTCACAAACAAATGATGATCACAGAAGCAATTCCAAACCTTACACTGTACGGCGGCATTGTCGTGATAATGATGTGCGCAATTGGTGCAAGCTATGATGTCATGAACATGTATTCTAGAACACACACCGAAGTTGTTCCATGGGTCACAATATTCTTGGGTGACTGGGCTCGAGTTTGGATTGTCACAAGAATTGCAGTAATTGTCGTACTTGGCTCTATGGCAACAATGATGGTTGGCGGAATTTTACACGCAAAACATCACCCAGAAGACGGTGGAAGTGCAGCAAACGTAGTCATGGAGGTATTCTTGGGCAAAACAGTAGAATGCCTTGCACATACTATCAGCTATGCACGACTTGGAATCATGCTGCTTGTGCACGCTGCATTATTAATGACAGTCAACAATGCATTTGCATCAATGGGAGGCTGGTCCTCACCTGGCGGAATTGCAATGATTGTTGGCGGAAACTTGGGAATCATGATGATTGAAGGACTAATTGTGTACATCCAGTCCTTGAGATTACACTTGTACGAATTCTTTACCAAGTGGTATGACGGAGGCTCTCAGCCATTCAAGCAAGTAGTACCAGAATTATTGTACAATCAATTAATCTGGAAGAAAAAATAATTCACTCTACAGGCAATTCAGTTCTGTTTGACCATTCGCCCCAAGAACCAAGATAGACTCTGATTTTCTCAAAGCCAAGTTTTTTGAGTGCCAAAAAAGAGTTTGCCGCCCTATATGCACCCTGACAGTACGTAATGATTTGTGCATCCTTTGGAATTTTGTATAGTTCTTCCAGCTGTTTTTCATTTTTTATTGTGCCGTCTTCAGAGATGTTTGCAGAAAAATCGACATTGATTGCTCTTGGAATGTGGCCACGCCTTGCGCCGCGGATCACATCCCCATTGAATTCTTCTTTGGATCTTGCATCAATTAGTATAGACTTGCCAATGTTTTGCAACACATGTTCATAGTCTGCCAAGATTTGCAGGTTTGGGTTGCCGTCAAAGGTTGTTGGGAAAAATCCGTTTGTTTTTGTCTCAAGTGTCAGGCCGTCTGCTTGCCATTTTTTTATTCCGCCATCAAGCATGAAGACATTTTGGTGTGAAAAATACATCAGCAACCAGACTCCTCTTGCCGCAAGCATTCCAGAGACATCGTCATAGAAAACAATTTTCTTGGACATAGTCACGCCAACAAACGAGAGAAGTTTTTTTGTTTGCTCATTGAAAATCTGCATCCCCTGTGGTGTTGTGTCAAACCAATGATATGCAAACAGGTCCAGATTTACTGCGCCTGGAATGTGTCCCTGGGAATATTCTTTGTATGATCTTGCATCAATTAGAACTAGATTTTGGTTTTGGAGTTCCTTTGCCAGATTTGCAGTAGAGATTAGCACGAATCAGCTAATCCAGCATCCATTAAATCTATTTTGAAAACAAAAGGAAAAGAGAGAGGGTTTTTGAGTTGTTTACTCGTTTACGTATGCTCTTTCGCCGTGTTGGGCTAGATCTAATCCGATTTCTTCCTCTTTTGGAGTGACTCGAATTCCGCCTGGCCATACTGCATCCATTACTTTGAGGATGACAATAGTTACACCAAACGAATAGCCTACTGACATTAGAGCGCCCATGATGTTGATAGCTTGTTGCTCATAGCCTTCTGGTGTTCCAGTCCATGCGCCGATTCCCAGGCCTGTGTCCCATATGTGTGGGCTTGCAAGGGTTCCGGTCAAAACTGCGCCTGTGAAACCACCCATTCCGTGTACTCCCCAAACGTCGAGTGCGTCGTCCCATTTGCGAGAGTTCTTGAATGCAACACAACCATAACAAACAGTTCCTGCTGCAATACCAATGATCAATGCTGCCATTGGTCCAACGAAACCTGATGCTGGTGTGATGGTGACCAGGCCTGCAACTGCACCTGATGCTGTACCGACAATACTTGGCTTACCAGTATGTGCCCATGCCATTAACATCCATGTTAATGCAGCCATACCTGTAGCTGTATTTGTTACAACCCATGCGCTTGTAGCAAGACCATCTGCTGCAACTCCACTTCCACCGTTGAATCCAAACCAGCCAAACCAGAGCATACCTGTTCCTAGAACAACCATTGGAATGTTGTGTGGTTCCATTGGAACCTTGCCATATCCAAGTCGTCTTCCGAGAACTAGGGCTCCAGCCAAAGCTGAGAATCCAGAGGTGATGTGGACTACTGTTCCGCCTGCATAATCAAGCGCGAACGACGGCGCCAAATCAGGATTCATGTCTAACTTTCCTGCATAGATGATTCCTCCGCCCCAAACCCAGTGTGCTACTGGATCATAGACAAAGGTCGCCCATAGCAAGATAAAGACAACAAATGCGCTGAACTTGATTCTGTCAATGATACCGCCTATGATTAGTGCCGGAGTGATGATTGCGAAAGTTGCTTGGAACATTGCAAAGAGTTGGTGCGGAATTGTTCCAGGCCAAATTGCGCTACATTTTACATCCGTGCTTACGACATATGGCGACCTCAGAGTATAGTAAACTTGGTCAGTACATGCACTTGGAGAGCCAAGTGGAGCTACATGAGATACTTTGTTGAATCCAGCATAATCTAGTGATCCCATGAACAAGTTTGCATCATTGTTCACTGGACCAAATGCTAGAGAGTATCCCCACAACACCCATTGTACTGAGATTAGACCCATTACAACTAGTGTCATGCCTAGTACGTTTACCATGTTCTTTGATCTTGCCAATCCGCCATAGAAGAATGCAACACCAGGGGTCATGAATAGGACCAATGTTGTTGCAGTTAGCATCCAAGCGGTGTCACCCGTATCAATCATGCATGGTGCAAAAGTTCCAGAACCTGGCTCTGTTTCATACCAGCATTCTGCTGGATTACCAGTGTCGATTCCTGTTCCTCTTGCTGTATATCCGTCCATGCCATCATCGATTTGTTGGGCATAGGCTGTAGACAGTACGCCTGTTGAAGTTGCGGCAACTGCTACCACAAGTAATAGAGCATACTTGTGATTCCTGTTCTTCATTGGAGGTTTGAAAGGTGAAAATTATTTAAGCGTAGAGAAGTTTTGGGCAGAAAAGATGTAAATTGTTAAATAGATTAATCCTAAGATAATATCATAAAATCAAAGGATTATGTTATAGAACATGGCTAAGATGGAACCAAAACTAGCGATATTTGAGACATTCAAGACAAAAAAGGAGGAACTCACAGGCGAGGCGATGAGGCAACGCTCAATCATTGTTACGTTGGCAACAGAGAACAACCCCACGCAGATGACAAGGACTGCCATTGCGCAAAGAATTGCGCAAGAGAACAATACTGTTTGGAAGAACATCTACTCTGGAATATTTCGCGATCTTGACGAAATTCTGATCCCACTAAACATAGTAGAAGAGGCCGGACGTCTGCCATTGCGGCGCGGCCCAAAGGCATTGCAGGAAAAAGGAATTCCATTTTACCAGCTAACGCAGAGGGGATTGCTTGTAGCAATCTCACTTGATGAGATAATAGGCAGAGAGAAAATTCTGGAGAGATTTTTTGCCGGAGCAAAAATAGACAAGGAATTTGATGGTGAGATCCAAGTTCTGGCAAAGTTTGCGCCAAGGTTTGTCTATTCCTTGTTTAGGAGCTATGTCAAGGCGTATTGCGATGGTAAATTTTCCGATCTATTTCCATTTGAAAAAGCCAGATTCATGGCAGTCTCCGATGAGGCAATTTTAATCCAAAAAGAGTTCCTAGAGTCGTTTATCAACATGCCAAAGCAGGAAAAGGAAAAAACACTATCGTTCCTCAAAGAAATGCGCTGATCGGCAAAAAAATTGCAAAAAATGAGCCCCAAACATTAAAATCCATTACAAAGGGGGCAAAAATATGGGCTCTGGTGGATCGCAAAAGGTCTTTGCGTCTGTAAAATCATTTTCGCAACGAGGAAAACTGCTCACAAAGGCAGAACTGCAGACATTGGCAGAAGCAAGAGATTTGGATGAGCTAATTACTCGAATAAAGAACACAAAATATGTCGATGCCGTATCCAAGATAACCAAGCCATTTACGGCAGGCAAAATAGAGTCTGCCCTGCGAAGCGAGCTTGCAGAGATTCACTATTCCATTGCAAATACCGCCGGAAAGTCTGACATTTTAGATGCGTATTACCTAAAATTCCTAATTACTAATCTCAAAGTCATACTAAAGGGCAAAGCCCTTGGCAAGTCCCAGGAAGAAATGGAGCCGCATCTGAACTTGCATGCAGAGGAGCTGATCAACCAGCGAGACGTCATCATAAAGGCGCTTACTGCCAAGGACCTAGAGGAAGCAATTGCAAGCCTCAACACAATTGAGTTTGGCGAGGAGCTGGCAAAGGCAGTAGCGCTATACAATGACAAGAAAAATGTCCAGATTTTCGATGTGTTGCTTGACAAAATTTTATACCAACAGCTAGGTCGTGCAATGAGAAACTCGCGAGACCGCGAAACAATGAAGCTGGTTGGAATGGATATTGATTATTACAATATTTTATCGATATTGCGAGGAAAATTCTGGGGCCTAGATGAGGACCAAATCCAAAATCTCATAGTGACTCACACGCCAAGTATTCCAAAGGACTTGCTGGGAAAACTGATCTCATCAGATTCTGTTAGAAGTGTGCTAGACGAGCTTGCCTCCACTAGATACCGAGACCTAATTCCGCAAACAGAAGACAATATGGAAGCAGTAGCTGCGTTTGAGCATGCATTTGAGATGGCAACATACAGGTCTGTAAACAGGTCGTTTACAAAGATGTTCAGCTTTGCCACAATAATTGGAATTACAAAACTTACTGCATACGAGGTACGAAACATTGCGGCAATCGCATTTGCTGTAGAGCAGAAAATAGACCCGCAGACTACCATGTCTCGCCTAATAGTAGAGCAGGAAGAATAATTCCAAGCTATATATGGAAAGGGGCGCCAAAATCAGCCATTGATTCGACTGCACAAAAAAAAGCAAGACATCACCACTGAAACCCTAGTAAACACAGTCTGGGTCAGCACGTTTTTGGCACTGGTCTTGACAATTCCGGCTTTGGCGGTATTTTTGGGAATTTACTTTGGTACTGGAAATTTGGTAGCAGGCGCCGTGGTCGGCTTTGGTCTGCATTTTGTCACATTGGCATTTTCTGATAGAATATCCAAAAAACTCACTAGGATTCTAAGCTAGGCGATAACACCATGATGGGCGATAAAGACTACAAACAGGTCATTAACGGTGCGCTTGATGCGCTTGCCAAGGAAAGTACGCCACAGATCACAAACCCCAGTAACAAAAACGAGGTGTTTTTGCATGAGATCACCAGATGCATGAGAAGATCCTATTTTGACAGGTTTGATTCGCTAGAGCCTGAAGGCAAAAACTTTGATGTCGTTCTTGGTGGACTAATACGCAAGCTTCCCTATGGTGCCAAGCTAGGGGAATTTGCAATAGATGAGATAAAGCTAAAGGGCCAAGCAGACATGATAACAGAAGACATTGTCATAATATTCAAGACAATAAAAGAGTCGCCTGAAAATCCTTCCGCATCGGATATTTTGTATCTAAACGGCTGCATGTGGATTTTCAACAAAACAGAAGGCGTAATTGTATACATGACAGGCGACGGGAAAGAGACATCATTTGCACTAACCAGGGAGAAAAGAATGTTTGAAGAAGTCATTCGTCGCGTCAGGGTGTTTTCAAATTTGATAGCAGACAAAAAGACTCCAATTCTGGAGCCGTCATCTGAGTGTTCTCACTGCCAGTACTATGAGAGATGCTATATCAAAAAACACGAAGAAAAACAATTGTCAATTTCTGAATTGTTTGGTAGTAAAAAGAAGTAAAAAAGATCTAGTGATCTTATTCTAGTGACTCTTTGTGTCCTTTGCCTCGCAGTGCGAATAACACAACTGCTAGAGCAATAAAGACGCCTACTGCTGAGCCAAATGCTGCTAGACTTGCTTCTGCCATTTGCTAGGAATCTGAGCTCAAATCTTATATAATTTTGCCAAAATTTTTTTCATAAAGGCAAATTATCATAGTTTTGGAATTCTATGATACTATTTGCCTTCCCTTTAGTTCTGCAAAGGCAGAGTCCAGCTCGTCTAGCTCCTGGCTGAAAAGCTCAGTCATCTCACGCAACAACAGTTTTTGTTGCTGGGCTTCTCTGCACTCTCCCTTTAGCCGGCTGATTATTTTTTCAAGTTGGGGAATCTTTTCGTTTAGCTGCACTGTGAGATCCTGAAGGAATGACTCGTATGATTTTAGATCAGAGGCCAGAGTCGAATCAGAGTTTTTCAGACTGGTCTCATCATCAGAGTCCACAAATTCTGCCAGTCTTCCCCGAAGGAGTCGCAACTTTGTTTCTGTTTCCCCTAGCTTGCCGAGATTAGAGCCAACAAACGACTCTGGTCGCAGTTCCAGCCTGCCAAGCTCATCGCTTAGATAGTTTGTCATTTTTTTGACTAGCTGTCCTTCCTTGTGGGCTTCGTGCTGTTGCTCAGATACTTCGTCCTTTAGCTTTTGCAGTGTTGCCTGTTCTAGGTCCAAGGTTTTTGCCAGATTTAGCAGAAATTCTGCAGCGTGTGCCAGATTATTTACAGAATACGAGCTTAGCATTAGCTAGATTGCTGCATAGTCATACTAAAGATGTGTTTGTCTAAAGTAAACGATCCTACGGAACAAATTCGAATGAAACAACGTTTTCGTGGCCTGCAGTCATTGAGCTTAGGTTAAAGTTGGCCTCGCCGATTATCTTCCAGGACACAGAGTTGTTTTGCAGTGCGGACCAGAATTCGGGGTCGTTTCCGGTGTTCTTGATTGTGATTGTCTCGCCGATTATCTGTGGCGCTGTATTAAGGATTGTGTAATAGTTAGAGCCTTCGATTGCGCCTTCCGGCCTATCTCCAATTTGTGCAATTGTTACTCGCTTGTCTCCTGCATACAGATCGAACTTGATTACTTGTAGCATGACTGACTTGAAGTTTGGGTTTGTTATTTCAAAGTCAACTTCAATCTGTGCCTCTTCTTCTGTGACGGATAATACCTCTAGCTTGGCAAGCTCGACTTGGATTGGCTGCACTGTGATTGGGTCTGGAGATAGCTTTCCAAGGCCTCCCTTTGTGACATCATTGAAGATTTGCGAGCCGGAAAATGCAATTATTACTATTGCGCCTGCCAGAACGCCGATAATTATTCCGAGCAAAACTTTGGAATTCAACGACTTGGTTTGCAAAAAATCCGGTCATAAATGTTAGCAATTAAATTCTCAATACAGCACCAATACACAATGCAGTATTTCCAAGCAGTAAGAATTGGAAAAGAGCGCGCTAGCAAATCCCAGATGATCCTCTTTAATTTGGGAGGATTTGCAATGCTCACGCTTACCACAAAGAAAAAGGACGGAGTCTTTGTGCCTGTGGGCGAGCAGAACTATACTGCAATAATACAGACTCCCGACGGATATGTCACGATTCTAGTTGATGAAGACGGATACACAAAGGCGCAGTCAAAGCCACTTCAAAAAGAAGAGGCATTGAGTATTTTCAAAAAGGCACGCGAATCTGGAATCGAGGAATATTCCGGAAGTACCGTTGAGATTTGGACAGAACAGTATCGCGCAGTCCAAAAAGAACTATAGAGCGATTTCTGTGCCGACTGCTTGGCCGCGGATTGCCTTTTCTATTGTTGGGATTTCTGCCTTGATTACGCGCGTCTTGATTTTAGAGCGCTCTATTACCTTGAGGGCAACAATATCCATGAGATCATAGCCGCCTGCCACGGAATCCTCCTTTACTAGAAGACTACGCAGGGCTTTCAGCTCGATTTTTTTGAATTTTTTTGCCCTGGGGTTTTTGTTTGGATCGGAATCGTAAATTCCATCAACATCTGTTGCGTTGAGAAACTCGGATGCGTGAACTTTTTCCGCTATCAGTGCCGCAGTTCCATTTGTGCTTTGTCCTGGATGAAGACCACCTGTCACCACAATTAACCCTGAATCGACTGCGTGTCTTGTTTCTGCAAGTGTGGTTGGTGGGTGCGGATAAGCCTTGCCGCCCAATGCATAGATGAGCAGTTTTGCGTTTAGCCTTGATACCTCAATTCCGAGCTCGTCCAGTGTAGATTCGTCTGCGCCTGAAGATCTTGCATGGGAAATGTAGTGTCGCGCAATTTTGCCTCCACCGGCAACCACAATTGGCTGGCAGACTTTGCTGATTTTGACTAGAAACGTTGCGTAATCCTTGAGCAGTTTTTCGTTATTGTCCATGCCAAAGATTCTGCCAGATAATTTTAGGACGATTCTTTTTTTCATTGTATCAACCAAGGATCGATTTTGCTGCCATTTCAACTTTTTTTCTGTTGGATTGGGACGTGTAGACCCGCAAAATATTCATGGATTCGGCCATCGATGACACTACTGGGATTTTGGAAAATGAGATTTCTATTGGCTTTTTGGGAGTGATTAGTGTTATTGATTTTGTTTTTTCCTTGGCAGGAGTCAGGGGCAGTGAGGATGTGCCAGAAGTATCGACAAAAATTTCGTCTAGGCCTAGCTTTGATTTTTTTGCTATTTGCACTCTAATTTGCTCAGAGTTGTGGGATTTTTTTGTCATGATTTTTTCGTATACGCACTTGAGCAGCCTTCTGTTCTGGTAATCCAATGCGAATTTCTTTGCTCGCCTCTGCTCTGAGTTATCACCAAGTGAGAGAATTTTAGATATCACGAATTCGTCTGTGAGCTGTGTGTAATTGTCCAAGTCCAGGTCGGTAAAATCGCAATATTCATCGGCTAGCCTGATTGACTCTAGCATCATTACCTCGGCTGAGCGGACTGTTTTGTGGAAATAGACTGCCTTGAACATTTGGTATCTCGATAGTATCATGGACTCAAAAGAGTACAGTGCGGATTTTTCCAGTGCGAGCTTGGTTTTGTAGACATCCATAGACTGGATTATTCTTTTGTGGTCGATTTTTGCGTGCTCGGCTCCCGTGAAATATCCGTCTCGCTGCAAATAATCCATCATGTCTGCAGAAAGTGAGCCAGAGATGATCTCATTTACAAATCTGTACTTTGGATAGCCAAATGCGAGCTTGGTGATTTTCTTTTTGTCATAGTTTGCATTGGATAAAATGTCGCCGATTTCTGACTCTTGGATGATTTTTTTGCCGATTTCTTCGTGTGAGATTTTCTTTTTTATTTCCAATACTTCTTCAAATAGATGTGAGAATGGGCCGTGGCCTACGTCATGGAGCAGTGCAGCTAGGCGGATTTCTGCGATTTGATCTGATTTTAGAAATCCTTTTTCTTTGAGTGCAGTGGCCGCTTGGCCTGCAATATGCATTACGCCAAGTGAGTGCTCGAATCTGGAATGTTGCGCGGATGGATATGTAAGGTGTGCTCCTGAGAGCTGTCGTATTCTTCGCAGCCTTTGGAATATTGGTGAGTCGATGATTTTGAGTTCAGTATCATAAACTCTGATGAAATCGTGAATTGGGTCTACTATGTCGAGGAATTGTTTCATAGTTTTGCTAGCTTTTTTGATAGTATTTTCATGATGTCTGCATGGACTTGATCCTTTGATTGTGAGGCATTAACTATGCTCCAGTGGTATTTTTTTGCCAGTTTTCGATATGTGGCTGAGATAGTCTTGAGAAACTGGGCGTTTTTTTCAAACTTGTCGCGATTTGCTTTCTTGCGAGAAAATGATTCTTTTTGCGACACGTCTAGTACTATGACTAGGTCTGCCTTTGGCAGTCCTTCGTCGAGGCCTTCAAGCCAAGACAGCGACATGCCGTTTGCCACACCATATACTAGGTTTGACTGGTAGTACCTATTCATGATAAGAACCGAGTTTTGGGCTTGGGCGGACTTGATTTGGTCTAGCTTTTCCCATCTGTTTGCAGCCAAAAGACAATGGATTACCTGGGACGGGAATTTTCTTTTTCCGTGCAGAAATCTGTTGATTTCTTTTCCTAGTGGTGTGGTATAATCTGGAAAGCTAAAGGTCTTTGTCTTGATTTTACTTTTTTTGAGGGCTTGGGCCAAGAGTGCCGTCTGGGTTTTTTTTCCAGCCTGATCGCTTCCCTCAATTACAATAATCATAACGTATTGGGATTTGTCACAGTAATTAAAAATCTATCATAAAAATAAAGAAAAGACCAGGTTTTACTGGTATGGTTTTCTGTTTTGTTGTTCTTTCATCATTGCATCATACACAGGATTTGCCATTTGGTATCCCGCACAGACAAATGTGTACTGTTCAAGAATTGCAAATGCATCTCTTCCAGTAAAGCTCTCTGCTTTGTCAAATTGTGAAGATATTTTGTAGTTTGTGACTCCACAGTCAGAGTATTCAAAGGTTCTGAGAATTTGGCCTTTTTGTACCATGTCTATGGTGACATCAAATTCCTTGTATTGGTAGTCCTGTAGAGCGTTTCTTCCTCCCCATTCAAATGACTGGTCAACTGCTTCATGTAGATGTGGAGTTTCACCAACTACTTTTTGGAGGACAAACTCTGGAGCAACTTGTTTTGCAGTGAGAAAGTTCGAACCTGCTGCCGAAGCAGTGAATAGGTTGTTTGTTGTATCAAACGTCTGGAAGTCATAAGTTACTATTGCATCCCTGAACTCAAATGTGGCTGTTGGGTAGACATCTTCTGCAAACGGATACATTGCATTTCCTTTTGGTGCATCAGCTGCGGTAATTTTGTCTGCCTGTGATAGTCCAAACACTAGTGTGACTGAAGCTATTGCAAGTGCCAAAATTGCAGTTGTTGCAGTTAATTTGCTGTTCATTATATCACAAACTTCTCAGTTGAATAATAAACCGTCCAAAGAATTCAACAAAGTATTACAAGGAAATGTTCTACATTGCTAGAATAAATCTGGCATAATTCGATTTAATAGAATTTCATCTAGAATAGATGCACACTTGCCTATCTTTACATTATCTATTTCGGCTTAATGGAAGCTAGCTATATGACTGATTCAGTATTTTCCTACGTAATTGCTGAACCTTGTTGGTTCTTCTGTTTTGATGCTGCTTTGATGCCACCAATCTCTCCAGTTATCGTTTTTGAAAAGAAATTCTGCAGAGACTGGCTCTACTGTTTTGAGGATTTTTGATAGTTGTGCTTTCATGGTAGTGTTTGGAACGCCAGATCTTGCAGTATCCATGGCTAATTTTATGTTAGATTCAATTTTTTCTGCATTATCTTGACCTATCTTGCTTGCCAAATCTGGGTGTACAGATCTGTATTGGTAATACGCTACATGTGTAGCGGTGATAGCATCGTTTGTCTTTCCTTGGTCAGCTGCTGTAACGGCCTTTCTTACTTCTGCTACGATTTTGTTTTTGAAAATTGTTAGTAGCTCTGATTTTATTGTATTTTTATAATAATGAATCTTGTCTGGGCTTTCCTTGATTTCTGCTATTGCCTGATTTGTCATCAGGGCAGTATTCTTTGAGATGCCAAACTTGGTTTCCATCACTGGATACCAATATAGAAATGAATCAGCATCTCCTTCATCTAGTGCTTTTTCTAGTTTCATGTAGACAATTTTGTTAATAGTGTTGTCTATTATCTGTCGATTAAGTCCCACTTCTGTGAGTTGTCTTGTTTTTATGTATTCAGCATTATAGTAAAGTTTGTCTTCTATGATTTGATCTGATTCCGGATCAACTTCTAATGCAGCCTCCTTGAAATAATCATTATAGATTTGGTGAGCATCCCCGAGGTTTCTTTGCGCCCAGTAATAGTTTGTGTTTGCTGTTTCAGTCAGAGCTGTGTTTAACATGGCCCATCTGTGGCCAAGATTTGTGTTTTCAGAATCTGCTCCATAGACAAGGTTTTTGCCAAAGGTTTCTTTTGGTGTGGCTGCTTCTGCAGATGTGATGTATATTGTTCCTGCAAGCAACACAAATAGTGTCATTAGTAATTTTTTGTACAACAGTTTTGACTGGATCTGAAGTTGATATTAGAATGATTTTATGATTATATTTTGCTGTTTTATCATTCTAGAATTACATCAAATATAATGCAACCCTAAAGTTCAATTGGGATTTCGTTCTTTGCCGACTGCCCATCATTTCTGAATACTACTAGGTGTGTCGGATTGGCAGTTACGTCTACCTCTGTTCCAACGGCAGGCACGTAAGATGAGTTCTGTGTACTATGTATGATTTGGCCAGATTTGAGTTTGATCGAGTATAGTGTTTCTTTACCTTTGAATTCTATGGTCTCAATGACTCCTATTCCAGACTTTGTTGGTATTATTTCAACGTCTCCTGGTCTGAGCATTACAATTACATCAGAGCCTTCTTTTACAGTGTTACTTTTCAGTGGGAGCTCGCCAATTTCAGTTACAATTTTGGTAGATGCAATCTTGCCAGATATGAAATCGGCATGCCCTACAAATTCAGCAACAAAGCGATCCTGCGGATTGTGATATACCTGCATTGGAGTGCCTATTTGGTGTATCATGCCTTTGTTCATTACCACAATCCTGTCTGCAATCAAAAATGCTTCTTCTTGATCATGAGTTACGAAAACAGCTGTTACTCCGGCTTTTTTTAGTATTTTTTTTAGTTCAATTCGCATTCTTGATCTGAGATCCGGATCTATGCTTGCAAACGGTTCATCAAACAAAACAATTAGGGGTGACGGAGCCAAGGCCCTTGCAAGAGCTACTCTTTGTTGTTGGCCTCCCGAGAGCTGATATGGATATCGCTCCTCTAGTCCCTGCAGTCCAGTAAGCTCGATCATTGATTTGATTCGCTCTTCTGCCTCAGACTTGTTTAGATTTCGTAATCCAAACGCAATGTTTTTCCTCACATTAAGGTGAGGGAATAGTGCGAATTCTTGCAATACAATGCCGACGTTTCTTTTTTCAGGCGGGACGAATATTTTTTTTCCCGCAACTTGGATCCCATCAATTAGGATCTCACCTGAATCGGGTGACTCAAATCCGGCAATAAGTCTAAGTGTGGTTGTCTTGCCACATCCGCTAGGTCCAAGAAGCGTTACTATTTCGCCTTTGTTAACTTCAAGGTTCAGCTCATCTACTGCAAGGACTTTGTCCGCACCGAGATTTTTCACAACTCCATAAATTCCAATTATTTTTATGCCAGAAACGCCGCGATATGTTTTCTGAGACAAGCTATCTCCTCGAGGCATTTCTTTCCTGAGAGAGTATAATAGTTACGGAAATTGCCGATATGGCCACAAGTACAAGTGCAGATGCGGCAGCATATGGAAATGATGCTGATTCGGCGCCAGTCCAGACCTGTGTGGCAAGCGTTTTGAACCCTATTGGAGAGAGAAGCAGTGTTGAGGGCAGTTCTTTCATAATTGTCAGTATTACCAATGCAGCTCCTGCAAGCAGCCCCGTTTTTGCCATCGGTATTGTCACAGTCAGTAGTGTTCTGCCTTGTCCCAAGCCAAGAGATCTTGCTGCCTCTTCTACTCTTGGGTTAATCTGCAATAATGAAGAACGAATTGCGCCGATCGACAATGGGATAAAGAGAACCATGTAAGCAAAAACTAGCATTCCCATGGATTGATAAAACATTGGAAGGTGATTTGCGCCAAAAGACACCAGAGACAATGCCACAACTATTCCAGGCATTGCAAACCCAATGTAAGAGATCCTTTCAAGTACACTAGTTGACTTTCTTGGAAACCTTACTACCAAAAGTGCCATCGGTAATGCAAATGCAACTATTACCAAAGTGGCAAGGGCTGCTACGTAAACAGTGTTAAAAGTGATAATGCCCATATTTGGATAAGATTCGCCGACTGCTACGCCTTGGAAAAACCAGTAGAACATAACGCCAATCGGGATAAAGAGCGCCAAGGTTGCAATTACACCACAAAAGACAAGAGCTACTCCCTTCCAACGTCCCAGCTTGAGCAATACTGGTTGGCGCTTTGTTCCAGGCCCAAGACTATAATATGACGCCTTGCTTCTGACCCGATGCTCAAAAAACAAGATGACAGCAACAAGTGTCACCAATAACAATGAGAGGACTGCGGCTGAGCTACGATCAAAGCCCAATTGGTATTCTACATAGATCATTCGTGTAAACGAGTCAAACCGCATTAGGCCTGGCGTACCAAAATCACTCAATGCATAAAACGCAACAAGTAGGGAACCAGCAGCAATAGATGGGTAAAGATGTGGAAGTGTGACATGACGCAAAGTAGAGCGGATGTTGTATCCAAGGGATCGTGAGACTTCTTCTATTGCAGGATCCATTCCACGCAAGCTAGACCTTGTAGTCAGAAACACGTATGGATATGAGAATAGCGTTAGTGCAAGTATGACTCCTGGCCAGCCATAGATTGGTGGAAGCACATCAATCCCAAGTGGGGCAAGTAGATTTTGAAGTGCGCTGCCTTTAGGTGCAAATGTGGCAATAAGAGCAAAACTTCCTACAAAGCTTGGAACGGCAAGCGGCAAAGTCAAAATCACAGACCAGAATTTTTTTCCAGGCAGGTCAGTCTTGACGGTAAGAAAAGCCGCGATGACTGCAATTACGGCAGAAAGTGCAGTGACAACTAGTACAAGAACGGTACTATTTGCAAAGACCTCTAGTGTGCGAGAAGATATCAAAATGTTCGTTATTCTTGGACCTGCATCTGATGCACGAGCCACAAGATATGCCAAAGGCACAAGCATTGAGAGCGCTATGATTATTCCAGCTATAACAAGTGGAAAAGATGTATGTGTTAGGGGATTAGATAATTTAGAATTAGATGTTAAGAGATTCAATTACATGGATCATTAGAGTGCTCTTATAACTTTTAAGAGCTCTAGCGTGCCTTGCAGATCATCCAAGTCATTAAGATCAATTTGCGGTTTGACTATTTCTGTAATCGGGGTTTGGGAACCAGTAACGTCAACTCCTGCCACCAATGGATACTCGTATGTTGTTGTAGCAAAGTAAGTCTGGGCCTTTTCCTCTAACATATACTGGATGAATCTTTCAGCAAGTGCCTTGTTCTTTGTAGTGTCAACTACGCCAGCTCCTGCAATGTTGATCATAGATCCTGCATCCCCGCTAGTATAGTGGTTTGCAACTGGAAGACTGGGATTCTTTGCTTTGATGTTGTGCATATAATAGTTGTTTACAAAGCCAACATGAATTTCCCCTCGGCCAATTGCCTCGACTATTGGGGCATTGCCTGAAAATACAACTGGATCATTTTCCATTATTCCGACTAGCCATTCTTTTGCTCTGTCTTCGCCTTCCAAGACTCGAAGTGCAGTGACAAAGGACTGGAATGAACCATTAGATGGAGCCCAGCCAATCTTTCCCTTCCATTTTGGATCTAGGAAGCCCCAAATAGAATCTGGCAGTTCGGATTGGTCAACCAGATTTACATTATAATTAACTACTCGCGCTCTACCAGAGATACCGACCCATTCATCAGTAGATGAGCGATAATCAGAATCTACTTTTTCTAGAATTGATGGTGATAATGCAAGTAACCGTCCTTCTTTAGCTAAAGCCCCAAGTGCACCTGCATCTTGAGCAAAGTATACATCAGCTGGACTATTTTGTCCTTCTTCCATTATTGCCAGAGCCATAGCCGCTGTATCTCCATATCGAACTTGGGTTTTGATGCCAGTGTCTTGCTCAAATTGGGCAATAATAGGTCCGACCAGAGTTTCTGCTCTGCCAGAATATATTGTCAGGACTTGGTTTTGTCGCGGTGTTACATCGACGGCCATGGTTTCTTCTGCGGTCTCAATTTCGATTGGTTCATCAATGACTTTTGCATCCATAGATTCTGCAGTTTCAGATTCAGGTTCGTCAACTGTGAGTGTTTCCGTGGGTTTTTCTGTGACAGTATCAGATGCCATGGGTTTTTCGGCAGTGGTGACTCTGTCACTATCCATGGAATTATCAGAATTATTTGGTATTGCCATAAAACCAACAACACCTATGATTATAGCTGCTGCAATTGCTATGCCAACTATGGGAAAAGTCTTATTCACAGGTCGGCTAATTTTACATTATTATTTAAACTCAGAATAACAATCCACAACCTTAGAGTATCTTTTTGGAATTGTAAACTAGGCAGAACCAGACACTGGTTTGGGATTATAGGATGCTTTGGATTTTTATTTTATGT
The DNA here is from genome assembly GCF_002787055.1 of Candidatus Nitrosotenuis aquarius. Classification (NCBI taxonomy): domain Archaea; kingdom Thermoproteati; phylum Nitrososphaerota; genus Candidatus Nitrosotenuis; species Candidatus Nitrosotenuis aquarius. The sequence continues at coordinate 1,317,719 of NZ_CP024808.1, read as the reverse complement.
CAAGAATAATTCCGGCGTTCCTGAGATTAGACTAGCCATAAAACCACGACCAAAACTTATAACCAAAAATCGCTAAACACACCAAATGGGCCTAGTCAAGAACATGGCAAAGGAGATAACAAAAGAAATCGGCAACAAGTCGCGCGAATTCTACGAGTTTGTCCTGCCGCCAGTAGACATGATCTTGGAAAATGACTCACTTACCGTGATAATTGATCTGCCAGGATTTGAGAAAAAAGACATCAAGCTGGCAATTCACAAAAACGTTCTATCGATTTCTGCGCAAAAGCCAGAATCCAAAGTAGAAGGCGCAATCTACAGGCAGCGCCCAAATACAATAGACAAAAAAATTCTCTTGCCCATCCACACCAAGGAAGAGGCCGTCATCTCTGCAAAATTTGCACAAGGCGTACTGACAGTAAAAATTCCCTATTCCAAAAAGGAAATTCCAATAGAATAGTTATTTTTTCCTAAATACAGCAAAGATTCCCATTATTACAAATGTGCCAACCATGCCGGCAGTAGCGGCCGTAGCATTTTGTGCATACAAAACGGCAGAGCCAATGAATACAGCCGAAGACAAGATACTTCCTGCAAGCAGAGTGTCCCGCTTTGGTTTTTTGTTTAATTGCAGTGTCCTATTTTCTTCTAGGAATTTTTTTAGCTCTGGCGCAATAGATATGGTTGCATCAAGGGATTTTGCAAATCGAGTAAAGGAATGCTTGATTTCCTCGATATATGCATCCTTGATTAGCTGTTCTTCTTCTAGAATGTTCTTTAGGACTTTGACGAACTTAAAGTCAACCTTGTGGGTTTTGTAGATTCCTTCTATGATAGAGCTCATTCGAAGATACAGTGCCAGATTCTTTGGCAGCATGAATGGAAATTTTGACATAGTTTTGTTTGCCAGCTCCATCAAGGCCTTTACCTCCATTTCGTCTGGCTTTTTGCCGTACATTGTCCTAATTGACATGTCAATTCCCTGCTCTATGACACTGCGGTTGAAGTCAGGCGTCAGCATTCCTAGCTCCGACATGGCGTTTACTGTTCGTGGTGGGTCTTTTTCTACCAGTGCTAGGTACAATCGCACAATTCTCATTCTGGTTTCATTGTCGATTTTGCCAACCATACCAAAATCATACAAAATCAGAGAGCCATCATTTGCTATTGAGATATTGCCTGGGTGCGGGTCTGCATGAAATATTGAATCACGAAGCAACATTGTAAAGAAGACCTTGTGGACATCGATGACTATTTTTTGCCTGTCGATTCCGGCCTTGTCCAGATCTTCAATGTTTGTTATTTTTATTCCAGGAATGTATTCCATGGTAAGGATGTTTTTTGTTGAATAATCGTCATACACCTCGGGAATCCGCACATTGTCGTGTCGAGCTAGATTTTTCTTGATTGTCTTGAGGTTCTTTGATTCTATAGTATAGTCTAACTCTTCATGTATGGTTTCTATGAACTGCGACAGCATTGATTGCGCGGAAAATCTCAGATTAGGATCGACAAATTGCATTGCAATTGGCAGGACTTTTTTTAGGACACGGATGTCTTGTGTTATGATTTTTTCAATTCCCGGTCGCTTTACTTTGACAATGACGTCTTGGTCTTTTATTTTTGCCAGATACACTTGGCCAAGCGATGCGCCAGAGACTGCCTTTGTGTTTATTGTGGAAAACTTGTCCAAAGATCCTAAGTCTTGCTCTATGATTGGCTTTATTTTCTCAAAGGATTCTGCCGGAACGTCGTCTTGCAGCTTTGAGAGCTCTTCTAAATATGGTTGCGGCAAGATATCAGCTCGTGATGAAAGCCACTGGCCCAGCTTGATGTAGACAGGACCTAATGAGACAAAAGTATTGAGGACCTTGCTTGCGTTTTTTTGAAATCTTGCCAGATCCAGATTTTTTCCCTCAGAGCGGACCCAGGCTTTTCTGTCCTTTCTTAATGCCAGAATTAGTGGGACTAGCTTTATCAAAACATGGATGGTTCGAGCTGTGCTCATAACATCACTGGCCTTTAGCCTTTTTTGCTAGCTTGTAGCCAACATAGCCAATTGCTATAGATGATACAATTCCTGCGGCAGCTGCAATCTGTTTGTCTTTTTTTGTCTTGCCAGATTTTTTGTAAATGTGTGATGCTATTTTGGCACCGCCAATTGCCCCGCTTGCCAGGCCCACCAGGACTTCTTGAGCGTCATAGACTAGATGTCCTAGTGGATCGTCATGTGGGTTGACCCTGTCCATGTGGACTAGGTACTTGTCTTTGTATTCGCGAATGTGCAGGTTTTTGTATCGGAATTGCCTTTGTGCGCCGTTTTTGTGGCCAAGCTTTGTTTCTTGGGCCTGCTCTAGCATGAATGGTCGAATCTCTTTTGGGATTTCGATTTCATCAGAAGACATGGATTGAAAATACCATCACTTGATTAATAATTCTAGTGGGTTTGGCTTTCTTCTGCCTGAGCCTGCTTTCTCTTTTTGATTTTCTTGAATATGACATAGCCTGCCACACCAGCTATTGTCAGGCCGATGATTCCTGGCGCAAAGTCCATTGGTGTAGGCTCTGGCTTTATGGTCATGTCCTTGAGTGTCACAGTTGCAATTTCCGATACTAGGTGTTCTTGCCTCAGATCATCCTTGTATCGAACTGTAACCTTGATTTTGTGGTCGCCGTACTTTGGCTCGCCGTCAAACTCTACTGGGATGTTAAACGGCACTGGCGAGTCTGTTTCTAGCTCGTCAATGAACTGGGTTACCTTTTTGAGATTAGAGCCTTCCAGTGGTTCTAGTGTCACAAACGCAAAAAGGGCATTGATGTTGCCTTCGTTTATGATATCCCCGATTATGGTCTGCTGGTCTCCTAGCTCTATTACCTTGATGTCGTAGATCCTTGCGTCGATCAAACCATTAATGTAAAAGTCTACAGTCCTTGTGTCCTCTATTTTGTCTCCATGCGCGTTAAAATACGACACCAGCAATGGTGTGTGAAGTGTTTCTGTTCTGACATTTTCAGGAACATAGACAGAAAAAGAAAATTTCTTGGACGACTTTGTATCTATTGTGCCAATGTCCCATTCGTTTTGATCAAAGACAACATTTTCTATGTTTGTTAAGGTAGTGGATCTGTCTGACTGGAACTGGCTGTTTTGCAATACAACCTTGACATTCGATAATGGCGCAGTTCCTGTGTTTGTTATCTCTACTGTGACGTCATTTGTTTTAAGAGATGTTAAAAATGGATTATCAGCCTTGAGATTCAGGATGCTTTCTCCAGTGACCCTGAAATTAAAGTCAAAAAACGAGTTTCTGGTGCCAGACTCTCGCAGTCTGGTATAATCTAGCTTGACAGTTGCAGGAAATTGCTGTACAGATACGCCCTTGTCCAGATTTACAAAGAATGTCAGCGAAAAGTGTTTTCCTGCAGTTGCCTCGGAATCGCTGTCCGCAAAAATTAGTGCGCCCTTGCCATCTGATGAGCTAAAGCCCATCGGCATTAGGAGCTGTCCTTTGATTCCAGTGATGTCTTGCGAACCTACATTTGCAAATACCACGGTAAGTGGAACGTTCTTGTCGCCTGGCGTTACCTCGATTTTGTTATCCAGAGTGCCAAAATACGCATCTAGGAACTTGACATCGCCAAAATTACGCTCAAATGGCGAGTCGCCTTTGCCTAGCTGGGCATAGGCATCCAACACTGGCGATAATACAATCAGAGATATCATGACATAGACCAGAGTTTTCATACTGTCAGCTCCATTTTTGGCGGCACGTCCTCTCCCTCAAATGCGCGCCCGTCCTTGATAGTGATGACTCGGTCCACTTCGCCGAACTGGTGTCTGTCGTGCGTTACTATGATGAATGTCTGGTTTAGCTTTTTTGCCATTGACTTCATTAGCTGTACGATTGTTTCTGCAGTAACAGAGTCTAGGTTTCCTGTCGGCTCATCAGCTAGCACTATTGTTGGATGATTCACTAGGCCCCTTGCGATTGCCGCTCTCTGGGCTTGTCCGCCAGAGACCTTGTTTGCTCTCTTGTTCATTTGCGATTCTAATCCCACTGCCTTGAGCAGGTCTGTTGCTTCTTTGTATGCATTTTGATCTGATCTCTGTATGTTTCTTGGCAGCAATACATTTTCCAAAATTGTAAGGTCTGCCATAAGATTTGAAAATTGAAAGATAAAGCCTAGCTTGGAGTTTCTAAATTCCGAGATTTTTCCATCTGATAGCTTGGTAGTATTTTTTCCATCAATTATTACTTGGCCGCTGCTTGGCCTGTCCAATAGTCCAATCATGTTAAGCAGTGTAGACTTGCCAGAGCCGGAGCTGCCAACAATTAGCAAGAACTCTCCTTTTTTTACAGAAAATGAGACATTGTCTAGTGCCTGGACTCGAGTGTCTCCCTGGCCGAAGACCTTGTTGACATTTTTTAATTCCAGCACAATATCAGACATATCTCATTGCCTCCACAGGTTGCAGCTTAGTTGCCTTGTATGACGGGTAAATCGACGCCACTACTGCCAATGAAAATGCCATGATTGCAGTCTGGGTGATTTTTGCCCAGTCGTAGCTTACCTCTAGTGGAATGGACCCTGCAAAGGTCATCTTGGTCTCTTTTGCGTAAAACGTGTATCCTAGGCCCATTGCCGTGCCTATTCCGGCGCCGATTGCGCCAATCATCATACCTTGGACAATGAAGATAATCAGAATGTCCTTTCTTTTGGCGCCAATTGCACGCATGACACCTACCTCTCTTGTCTTGCTGGATACTAGCATCATCTGGATTGTTACAACTGCGAATGCAGATGACATTAACCCGAAATAGCCAATCATGTTTATCATGGCAATGCCTGATCTGAAACCGCTAAGTGCTGCCTCTGCAGATTCCTCTATTGTTTCTGCCTTGAAATCATCATTTGGAAAAGTCCTGAGAAAATAATTTTTCACATCGGATGCCTTTTTTGGATCATTTAGCTTTACCAGAATTTCTCCCGTCTCTCCGTCTCTGTCCAGCATGTCTCGCAATGCATCAATGTGCATTATTATCTCAGAGTCTAGGCCCTGGCCTCCAGGCGATGTTGTTATACCAGTGATAAGGAATCTTCGGACCTGGTCTTCGCCTCGCCTGTCGGTGATCTTTATTTTGACGCTGTCACCAACTCTGGCTCCGCCGAGATCATCGACTACCCTGGATCCGATAACAAGTGAGTTTCTTGAAAAGACAAATTGGCCATCACTTACTGTTTGATAGGCTGTTGATACCCTTGGATCCCGCATCGGATCTACACCAATGACTGGAACTCGGAACTCCTCGACTAATTTTCCATTTTTTGTTACGTTAATTGATGCGGATGACTGCATCCTGGGCGTTGCGGCCTCAACATATGGGATTCGCTCAAACCATCCTACCAGAAAAGTATCGGATTTTGTGATAAAGCTCTCCTCGTCTGTCACCAGGACATCTCCGAATCTATAGCTGGACAGATCCCGGACAATTGCATCGTATAATCCTTGGAAAATTACAAAATTCACATGAATTACCAAAATTCCAATTGACACGGCGAGCACTGCGCCAATCAGGGAGCCCTTTTTGTTGGAGAGCATCCTTTTTGCCAGCTGGACTCGGTAATCCATGGGTATAGTAATTTAGTCTGATATTTAATGTATTATATGCCTAAAATGCCTAAATCGGACATTTCGATCAAAGAATAGTAGTGTTTAATAAGAAACTAGTGCCTAACTGTAGCAAATTGGACAAATTAGACGTGGACATTTTGCACGCATTGCTGGACAACTGCCGCGAATCCGACAGGCAAATAGGAACTAGAATAGGAATTTCCGGTGCTGCAGTAAAGTCTAGAATTGCAAAGATGACAAAAAACGGAATCATCGAGGACTATACCCTGAAAATAGAGCCGCCCGTTTTTGGTTACAGCTTGTTGTATATTGTGGTGACAGGCCAGAACATGAATGAAATCCTAAAACAGGTGGAATTGATTGGCGAGCCGTTCTTGGTTGTGCCAATTGTTGGCGGAATCACGGTTTGTGGAATTGTGGTTAAGGAAAATGTTTCTCAAAAAATAGAGCTTGCAAAGGGATTGATGAAAGATGTCAGGCTGTTGTCAATATTTGAAGCAGAAAACCCCGGAATACGATCGGATCTTACAAGGACCGATGTCGATATCATTAGCGAGCTGCTAAAGAACCCGCGGGCAAAGATAGACGATCTGGCAAAAAAGACAAAACTCTCCACAAAAACCATTACGCGATCTTTGCAGAAACTGCAAAACGACGAGGCAATCCAGTTTACCATGATTTACGATCCTACCAAGTTTGGCCAGTACATTCCTTTTGTGGTGTTGGCTTGGGTTGCAGGCGACTTTAATGAGACCCTCAAGTCACTCAAAAAAGAGTTTTCCGAGTCGTTTTTGATGAAGCCGTTTTTGTCAAAAAACCAGATTGTACTGTTCTTGTTTTCAAACAATATTTTTGAGCTGGATTCCATAACGCAAAGGGTGCGTGGAATCAAGGGGGTCGGATCTGCGGACCTGTTCATTCCAAAAAAGATAACATTCCCCCAGAAATGGATTACAAATGCAATCAAGGAAGCAAAGGCTTCCCAAAAACTGCACCTGGCATATCATTAAAATCCATCCAAAATCCAGGGCTGTACAGATGAGAAAAAAGAAGATCTATGACGGCAAGATTTTAGGCCTGAGCCTCTATGATATTACAATTCAGGGACGCAAAGTAAAGCGCGAAATTATAGAACACCGAGGGGCTGCAGCAATTTTGGCATTTGATGAGAAAGGCAAGGTCATACTAGTAAAACAGCACAGATTTCCGCACGGATACGTTCTGGAGATTCCTGCAGGCACGCTGGAAAGGGGTGAGAAGCCGATCAGATGTGCTTTTCGCGAAATCCAAGAGGAAACTGGCTACAAGGCGGCAAAAATGACGCACTTTTTGACGTACTATCCGTCTGTTGGGTATAACAGAGAGGCAATCCACTGCTTTGTTGCAAAAAACCTCAAAAAGGCAAGCGGGCAGGCACTGGATGAAGACGAGATAATGTCTGTGGTAAAGATGGATTTTAAGCGCCTCATATCCATGATAAAGGCAGGAAAAATCATCGACTCCAAGACAATCTGTGCTGCTCTGACCTATGCTGCAAAGAACAAGCTGTACTAGATGATATTCTAGTAGACTGGCTTGACCAGATCTGCAACGTCTGCCCAGGACCTAGAGACTCGCTCAAACATGTAGATTAGATCCAGCAGATCAATTTGGAGCTGGTTTTTTTGCTCTATTGAGGATCTGATGTCAGATATTTTTCTCTGGAATTTCCTGTGGCTTGCTATTGCGTCAATTGCCAAGCTCCTGTTTTGCTCGATGAACGCGTCAATTGATTTTTGGTGAATTGACTCTATGTCTTTGGTTAGCTCGTAGATTTTTTTGAGGTCGTTTTTTGATAGTGTTGTGTTGGACAGTGAATTTGCAATTTCTACCAGAGTATCGCTTGTTGTCTCTAGAATGTTTGCTGCAATTCTGTAATCCAGAACATCAATGTTTTCTAGATGAAATGCGGTTGCAAGCCTTTTGTCAGATATGGTGCTTCTGATTAGTCTGACCAGAAGAAAATACTGCCTATCCACTTCGTCGTCTCGGTGTGATAAAGTCTGTAGATTTGATCTGTCGTCTGATATCAAAGAGGATGATATATCATTGAACATTCCCAGTGCAATAGAGCTGATTCGCTTGAGAATTTTTTGTGGATTTAGTGTGGCAGCGTCAAGCAGAAACTGGACATTTACATTTGACGAGTCTTCTTCTACAATTTCCATTCCAACAAGCCTTCTCATGGAATTGCGGATTTTTTCCCTGTCTTCTGCTGGAATGGTAGTCTTTGCCTTTATTCGAATAATGTCATAGCCAATCAGATATGCGCCGGTAATGTTTGCAACAATGTTTTCGTCCTGCGGCAATGGATAGGATATTACGACTTCCTTTGACGGTCGCTCTGTTTTGCCTGCGGTAATTGATACTGTATTGTCGGATGTTTCTAGTTCTACCTCGGCGCTCTTGTCTAGGTGGTTTGCTTCGACCCATTCCTTTGGCAATGATACTAGGATGCTGCTTCCTATCTTTTGCAGGCGTCGAATGAATTTAGGCAATTTATACTGATTTAATTAATTTAAGCCATATTCTTATATTTTTATTCAAATTTAAACTCAGATCAGATGAAGGGGATTGCATTTAGCCCTGCACACATAACTGGATTCTTCAAGGCAGAACTAGACCAGACAGCAAGGCCTGAAATGCAAGGCTCCTTGGGTGCGGGCTTTTCCATCCAAGAAGGAGTCACCACAACAGTCGAAGTGCAAGACTCTGAATTTTCTGATCATTCCATTACAATTTCTGGATACCAGCCAGACAATACGCAGGTCTCTGAATTTGTAATTTCCGAATTTCTCAAAAACATGCAGGGAAATTATTTTCTCAAAATACACCACGACATCAAGATCCCAGTGGGCTATGGTTTAGGATGTTCTGCGGCAGTTGCATTATCATTGGCGTATGCGCTAAACTCTGCATTTAGGACAAACTATACCAAAGAACAACTTGGTACCATGGCGCACAATGCCGAGGTGATGTGCAGGACAGGCCTGGGCGATGTCTTGGCGTCATATCACGGTGGATTTGAGATTCGAGTAAAGGGCGGCGCGCCAGGAATTGGCCAAATCAAGAAAATACCTTCAGAGTCACATAGTGCAATAATGATTTGCTTTTCGCCAATTTCCACAAAGCAATTCCTCAAGGACAGACTTGCATCGATAAACGGCCTTGGCGGAAAAATGGTGGACAAGCTTGTGCAGACAAAAAATATCGACCAGTTCCATGACTATTCCATTGAATTTGCAAACTATGTGGATATCATAACACCAAAGATGAAATCGGTAATTGACGATCTGAAACAAAACGGAATTAGGTGTGGTGTCGCCCTTTTTGGCGAGACAATATTTACACTGGTAAAGCCAGAAATGGAGGAAAAAGTGATTTCTATTTTGGAAAAATATCCTGACGGAATCATAATCAGATCGAAAATCGACCAAGTCGGTGCAAGACTAGTACATTGAATCATATTCCATCAAACCATCCGCGGGCAAAATCGCTGTACATTCGGGAAAAACTGGTCGAAGCATTTGATGCAGGTCTTGTCGCAAAGGAAGGCCTCATGGCGCACGGCCGTGGCGAGGCATTTGACTATTTGATTGGGGAAAAGACATCAAGATCTGCCAAAAAGGCAATTTTGGCTGCTGCCTTTATGCTAAAACAGGCACAAAATCCCGTAATTTCTGTAAACGGCAACATTGCAGGGCTGTGCCCAAAGGAAATAGTCCAGCTTGCAAAAGCCTCTGGCGCAAAAATAGAGGTAAACCTGTTTTATGCAACAGAGGCCAGGCGACAAAACATTTTTCGCGTATTGAAAAAAAATGGCGCATCCAAGATCTATGGAATGGACAGGAAAAACTCTACAAAACTTTCAGGCCTGGATTCTGCTAGAAGAATTGTGGACAGGGACGGAATTTATTCTGCGGATGTGGTTGTTGTTCCACTGGAAGACGGCGATCGCACACTTGCGCTAAAAAAGGCCGGAAAAAAAGTAATTACATTTGATCTAAACCCAATGTCTAGAACCGCAGAGACTGCTGATATTACAATAGTGGACAATGTAATTCGCGCAATAACACTATTGATAAAATCTTGCAAAAACCCCAAAAAGACAAAATTTGACAATTCCAAAAATCTTGCATTGGCAATACAAGAAATCAAAGCAAATCTGACTAGGAGGGCTCGCAATGCACAAGTCAGTTAAGGACATACTAGACAAGAAAAAAAATGGCCAGAAAATCTCTGTCATTACTGCATATGACTATACCCTAGCGTCATTGTGCGATAAAGCTGGCATCGACATCATGCTAGTTGGCGACAGCGCCGGCATGGTCATGCTTGGATATGAAAATACAATACCTGTTACCATGGACCAGATGGTTCTATTTACAGAGGCAGTATCTCGTGCAAGACAAAATTCGCTTGTAGTGGCCGACATGCCTTTCATGTCATACCAGGCAAGCGCATCGGATGCACTCGCAAACTCTGGCAGATTAATCAAGGCAGGAGCTGATGCTGTAAAACTAGAAGGCGGCAAAATTGTTGCACCTACCATTCAGGCAATAGTGGAGACAGGCATTCCTGTTATGGGCCACATTGGATTTCAGCCTCAAACTACCACGCTTGCGCAAGGATATAGAGTCCAGGCAAAGACAAAGGACGCTGCAATTACACTAATAGAAGATGCAAAAGCCTTGGAGAAAGCTGGTGCATTTTCTATAGCACTTGAAATGGTTACATCTGAAGTGGCAAAAATAATTTCCGAATCGGTATCGATTCCTACTATTGGTATAGGATCTGGCAAATTCTGTGACGGCCAAGTCTTGGTAGTGCATGACGTTCTGGGAATGTATGACAAGCTAAAACCAAAATTCGTAAAGCAATACATGACATTATCTGACCAGATAACAAAGGCCATATCACTATACAAATCAGATGTGGAAGCTGGGAAATTTCCTGCAAAGGAAAACTGGTTTACAATGGAAAAATCCGAGCTGGATAAGCTCATGAAGGAAATTGAATAAGCATCCATCCTTGGACATAGTGGAATCATACGGAACAGAACTGGCTGGGAAAAAAATCGTCCTATGTGTTACAGGAAGCGTTGCTGCATACAAGGCAATAGAATTAGCTAGATTATTGATGAGGCATGGTGCTGATGTTACCTGCGTTGCAAGTGAAGCTGTTACAAAACTGATCCAGCCAGATTACTTCAAGTGGGCAACAGGAAATAGAGTCATAACAAAACTCACAGGCAAAATGGAACATGTTGCGTTGGCCGATTACAAAAAATCCGATTGCATCATAGTATATCCTGGAACTGCAAATACTTTGGGAAAGCTTGCAAACGGAATTGATGACACGCCGATTTCTACAGTGTTGACTGTAGGATTTGGTGCAAAAATTCCCATAATAATGGCACTTGCAATGCACCAGGCAATGTATGAGAATGTCGCCGTATTGCGAAATATTTCATTTCTCAAGGAGCGAGTCGAGTTTATCGAGCCTAATTTTATAGAAGGAAAGGCAAAGGTGGCCGAGCCTGAGGACGTGCTGGATTATGTTTTGGACAGGTTTGGCCGATCCTCTGTTTTGTCCGGCAAAAAAATACTCATCACCGCAGGCCCCACCGCCGAGCCAATAGACACTGTCCGGGTTTTGACAAACCAGAGCTCAGGAAAAACTGGTGTTTTGCTTGCAAGGGAAATGATTTCAGCTGGCGCCGGAGTCACACTTGTGTATGGGCCTGGAACCGAAAAACCGCCAAAGGGAGCTAAAACCATACCGGTAAAGACAGTTCGGCAAATGTTTGATGCAGTAAAAAAAGAACTACAATCTAGGAGATATGATGTTGCAATTTTGTCTGCGGCACCTGCTGACTATACTACCATACCAGCAAAATCAAAAATAAAAAGTGACAAGGCTAGCATTACTATCAAGCTGCAGAGAGCTCCAAAAATAATAGACAATATCAAGAAAATCCAAAAAGACATTTTTCTGGTTGGATTCAAGGCGGAAACCAACATTTCAAGGAAAAAGCTTGTCCAGCTGGCAAAAAAGAAACTCGGAGAATCTCAGTCAGATATTATAGTTGCAAACGACATAGGGACAAAATATCAGAAAAACCGCGAGCTAAACGAAGTCATTATTGTGGATAAATCAGGCAATATTGCAAGCTCGGGACGTAAAAAGAAAGAAGAGATATCAAAGTTTATCAGAAAGCAAATCGAGAAAAAACTCGCTTGAATGTTACTATAATTCTTGCATTATCAATTGCTGTCTTGATTGTGAATCTGCCTGACTCGTTTGCACAGGAATTTGACTCTGAATCCATGAATTTGCCAATGCCGAACATTTCAATGAGTCCAATTTCCGGCCCGCCAGGCACGGAAATCGCCATTACAATCAAGAACATGCCCCCTGTTCCAGAAGGGCTTGATCCAAGAATAGAGTTGTTTGCATATATTCCGTTTGTTACCGCACTAGGTGACAATGTTGCAAACAACTGCAACGGCGAGCACTGCTTTCCGGTTTATTCATTTGAGGAAATTGCAGCTGACAAGCTAGCGCCAAAGACAATCAGATTTTCATTGTTTAGTACCGACAATCCAAAGGCAACCATACAGGGAGGATTTCAAGAATCTGTCTGTGACGTGCGGGTAAATGAAAAGACAATAGAGCGATACGGCACAGTCTGCCATACCATAGACCAGCCTTTGGGCGATTATGAAATTAAATTTGCATGGGGAATCCAGAGCTCTGATAAATTTGACATTAGAAAGACAATGACATTTACCGTAACAGAAAAGGGAACAGAGATTGTCGAAGGTGATGTGGAAAACCCAAGTGAGGCCCTAATGGACGCATTTGAAAAAGGAGAGATAACCGAAGAAGAATTTGACTCTGCAATGTACGAGCTTGGATATGACGATGACGCAATACGAAAATCAAAGGCGCTGCTAGGCAAGCTTCCACACCAAGAAGGCGACTTTGCGCCAGAACAACAAGAAGAGATCCTAGAAGGAATAGAAAAAGCTGAAGAGCAGGCAAAAGAAGAACGCGAATCTGAAGAGACTGTAGTTCCTATTGTAGCCCCGCCAGAGGAACATGCTGAAGTTCCAATGCTAGAAAGTGATGAAAAAGAAGAAGAAACAGCAGCTCCAAGTGGATGTCTTATTGCAACTGCAGCTCATGGAACGGAACTTGCACCACAAGTCCAGATGTTACGAGAAATCAGAGACAATGTCCTGTTTAGGACAAGTTCAGGAACAACATTCATGGCTGGATTCAACGAATTTTATTATTCATTTAGTCCTGCAATAGCAGACCTAGAAAGACAGAGTCCAGTTTTCAGAGAAATTGTAAAAGCTGCCATAACTCCAATGCTTTCCACTATGTCAATTCTGAGCTATGTAGACATTGACTCGGAATCAGAGATACTGGGCTATGGAATTGGAATGATACTGCTCAATACAGGAATTTACTTTGTAGCGCCGGCTCTAGTGATCATTCGAGTTAGAAAATACTTCAAAAGTTAGTCGATATAGCGTACTAGCTTTGCCTCATCCCTGAATTTTATCTGGTTTACCTCGTGCAGATCAGATATCGCATTCATCTTCATAAGATTAGAGCTTACAGTGTACAGTGTGTCATCAATGTAAAATGACCTGCTTCCGTACCCATAATACTCGTAGCCGGTGCCGTTTGAATGCATTATAGTTCCCTTTAGATCAAAGCCGGAATCCTTGACATCATACACATAGAATCCTCTCCATGTTGTTGGCTCGACATATCTGCCATCCTTGTAGTACGGCTCTATGTTATAGTTGTAATTGGAAATTGGTATTGACAAAATTCCCTTTTGCTTGTCAAAGAGCATTGCCTTGTGGTCGTTTAGCACTTCGGAATCTGTTCCTTGTTTTCCTATTATTTCCACGTCTACTGCGGATGGTTTGGACACATCTGTTACATCAAATAGCGCCAGCTTTACTCCTTCTGTCTGGACTCCGCCCCACTGGTTTTCCTTGGTGTCCCTGCCTATACCAATGACATGATTTTCGTCATATGGGTGGAGATACTGCGAAAATCCTGGAATTTTGAGCTCGCCCAGTACTTTTGGCGTGTCTGTGGACAGATCAATTACAAAGAACGGGTCCATTCTTTGAAATGTCACCAGATATAGTCGGTCGCCCATGAATCTTGCGGAATAAATGGACTCGTCCTTTGCTATTTGTTCTAGTGCCCCTACGCGCATCAGATTTTCATCTAAAACGTAGACATTATTGTGCAGATACGAGCGATTTGAATAAAATTCCGATGTGGTTGCTATTCGGAATCTGTTTTCCGACTCGTCCATTGAGAACTGGTTGAGCAGCCTTCCAGGGACCTCGCCCTTTGCTAGATATTTTAGCTCGCCAGAGTTTAGGCCTATTTTGTGGATTACTGTCTTTAGTGTTTCCTGTTGTATTTTCAGCTCGTAATCGTTGATTGCTGACTGGATTTTCTCAAATAATTTTGATTTTTCCGACTGTGACATGGAATTGTAGGTGTTTTGGAGCAGATCGGATACTTTGCTCCATTTTTCGGATTCGCTTAATGTGGAATCGTTTGTTATCTGTTTGATTTGTGTCTGGATGTTAGTAGGCAACACTGGCACTATAGCTTCGAAGAATCTGGTCTTTTCGTGGACTTGGTAATATCGATATGGCAGGTTCTTTTGGTATGTAATGTACAGGTTATTTTCAGACATGTAGATTGTTCCTGCGCCGCCCATCATGAAAGTCTCTGATTTTATCTTGTCTGCAAAAACATCGATTGCAGTTACCGTGTTGAAATTATGGTAGGATTCTGGATTGTCAAAATAGAAAACGTCTGGAGAAATGATGGTCCTTGCGTCTTCTCTTATTAGTGGAATGATTGGCTGGAAATGATTAACCTCTGCTATTGATATCAGATAGACAAGATTTCCGATCATTCTGGCATTGTGGTAATAGCCGTTGACGGAATAGTCTTTGATTATCTTTGGTGATTCCTTGCTAGAGACATCCATTATTACAATGTGGGTTAGGTTTGTGTAGATTTTTGATGGTGCAAAATTGTATTGTGGGATGTAGTCGGTTTCCTGATAGTCTTGGTAGAAGATGACCAGCCTGTCTCCGTTTAGGAAAATATTTTGTATTGACTGGCCTTGTGGAATGTCGATTCCAACTTTTAGTATGATTTTTGCTGTCTCTGCTGGATAGGCCTCTATTATTGTCAGTTTGTCGCCTGTTACGATGTATACGTACTTGTCATCGTTTTTTAGAAAGTCTGGCTCGTCTACATTTTTGACTTGGACGTTTGTAGTGGAATATCCCGGTTTGGAAGAATCGGTAACTCCTCCATTGGTAGGCGTTGGTACTGGAGCTGATGCCGGTGCTGCTTCTTCAGCCATATTCCATTGTGCATCGGTTCTAGAGAAAGGAGTTGGGAAAACTGTTCTATCAAGAGTTATTGGGCCACCATAGTCTCGATAGTATTGATCTTGAGCTTGTGTTGTTTGAAGGTATTTTTTGAGCTCTTCATATGAAGAGAATTTTTTGAGCTCCTGCGATCCCTCAAGAGATACTAGTGGTGTGTCATCAAATGCGTTTGGCGAAACAACATATGGAGTAGAAGGTGGTGTATTGGTAGGCATCAGAGTCAGAAATATTCCAAATGATCCAGCTACAGAGATTGCTGCGACAACAGCTATAATGATTTTAGTATTCAATATGCACCACGACTAGAATTTGCAATTAAGTATTGCGCAGACATTGTACTACCATACGAAAAAAAGCTTTAAGAGGTTTGATTAAATTCCGCTTTAACGAATCGGCTTAAATCAGAGTTGGTTTTTCAGGCTTTTTTGAGCATGGAATAATTCTTGTTTTCATAGAAATTATCCAAGACATGTGTTAGCAATTCCTCAAAGCTTCTTCCTGATGATAGGAACTTGATTTGATATCCATCTCTGAAGAATGTTACAGAATAATACTGATACTCGCCGCTTGGGGGATAAAATCCCTCAACGTACAATAATTCATCATCTAGTAGCCACGCTTCATCTAGCATACTGGTGTCAGTTGGCGCACTGCAATTACAGTATAATATTTCCAAATGATGATAGATCCTAATGTCACGCGTGTTTTTGTACACAAAGTCATGGTTTGTCTTTCCAGGTGTTAGAATTGAACCATCCTTTAGCTGCAATGGAATGTCAAGCGGCTTGCCAGAATTTGTAAGGTAATCATTTAGTTCTGCAATTGCAGTTTTTCTGTAAAGCTCTTCAGATACGTTCCTTCCGATTCCAACAACTCCGTTTTTGTCAAGCTCCCAGATTGGTGGTTCTGCGTAAATGTATCCTTGTTCGTCGGCAGACAGCTCTAGATATGGCAAGGCATTGAAGAGATGTTTGTAGAGTAGTTCAATTCCTATCAGCAGTCCATCTTGGACTCGATATACGCCATTATGGCATGGTTCTTGGATTACTGTGTTTCGTCCTTCATGAGGCCAGTGTTTCATCAAACAGCCCGATTCCAATGCAACAGCTGAATATGCTCTAAATGATGAAATGTCATCTTTGTCTCCTCCTAGCTCTTTTGGCACTCTAATCAAGATGAACATTTGGTGCGAATTTTCAGATTTGCTAATGTCATAGGATGATGGGTATGCAAAATGATATGATTTGTTTGGAGGAATTTCTGAGATTTTTGCAGGAATTTTTTCATTTTTCAGATTTGAGATGAGGATTTTTTCTCTGGTATCAGACTTGTTCATTGGTTGCAAAAATCCAATCGATACAGCTATAATGACAACAGCTAGTACAACAAAGCCAAAAAAGACGATGACCTGTGGTGTTTTAGCTATATTACTGCTCATTGCAAATT
Source organism: Candidatus Nitrosotenuis aquarius (assembly GCF_002787055.1). Lineage (NCBI taxonomy): Archaea > Thermoproteati > Nitrososphaerota > Candidatus Nitrosotenuis > Candidatus Nitrosotenuis aquarius. The sequence goes on along the minus strand of NZ_CP024808.1, from coordinate 1,301,141 downwards.
GTTTGCGTTTGCTCTCGGAGGAACTGGGTCAGGTAATATGCGCCGCCTGCTCCTTTGCCAGAAATTCCGGAATTTTTCCATCCAACAAAGGGCTGTGACTGCACCATTGCGCCAGTTGTTGCAGATTGGGCTCGATTTGCATATGTTACTCCAGCCTCGATTTTAGAGAAAAATGCGTCAATTTCTGACTTGGATTGCGAAAATATGCCTGCAGTGAGGCCATATTCGGAATCGTTTGCCTCCCTTATTGCATCATCGAATTTTTCAAATTCCTGGACGCACAAAAACGGCAAGAATAATTCTTCTTTTACTAGCTTGTGGTCTTTTGGTAAATTGGTAACTATTGTAGGCTTGACATAGTAGCCGTTTTGGTACAGTCCGTCCTTTAGGATTTCACCGCCGAAAATTATCTTGCCGTCCTTTTTTGCAAGCTCCACTGCCGACTCGAATTTTTTTTTGGCTGAATCATTAATTATTGGACCCAAGTACGTATCTTTTTCCCAGGGAAGTCCGATCTTGAGGTTTTGTGTTTTTGTTACGAGTTTTTCTAGGAATTTTGGCGCAATTTGTTTTTGGACATATACCCGCGAGCAGGCGCTGCACTTTTGTCCACCATAGCCAAATGCTGCACGCAAAACCCCGTCGGTTGCTTTTTCCAGATCTGCTGATTCGGTCACTATGACTGGGTTTTTGCCGCCCATCTCTGAGATGAATGGCTTTGGGGATTCTCGTGTAAACGTCCTAAATCCTGACAGCCCAACTTCTTTGGAACCGGTAAATGCTATACCAGAGACGTTTGGGTTTTCAACTATGGCTTGGCCCACTATGCTGCCCTGTCCTGTTACAAAGTTGATTGCGCCTGGTGTGATTTTTTTGTAAATTGCATTTACGAATTGGAATGCTGATAGTGGCGTGTCGCTTGCTGGCTTTAGTACCACGGAATTTCCTGTGATTAGTGCACCGCTGCTCATTCCAATTGCTATTGCTGATGGAAAGTTAAACGGAGAAATTATTCCCCAGACGCCGTATGGTTTTAGGATGGATTGGGTTTTTTCGTTTGGGTTTGCGTTTTTTGTTGGTTTGACAAATCCTTGGTTTGCCTCTAGCTGGTCTGCATAAAATCGCAGAAAATCAATTGTTTCATCCATTTCTCCCATTGCCTCGAGCCTGTTTTTGCCGTTTTCTAGGCTCACTATGGCAGCCAGCGTGAATTTTTCTTGAGAAAACTGTAATGCTACTTCGCGGAAAACTTTGGCTCTGGTCCGGTATGGTGTGGAGCTCCAATTGTAAAATGCGTCCTTGGCTGACTCGATTGCCTGGTTTGTCTGCTCTTTTGTTGCCAGTGGAAACTTGGCTAGGATGATTCTGGTGTCGGATGGGGATCGTACATCAAATGTTTTTTCTGTGTATGCTTCTTTTCCTCCTATGATTAACGGATAGGTCTTGCCAAATTCTGATTTTAGGGATTCTAGTGCGGAATCGAATTTCTTGTGGAAATCGTCTTGGGTGCCTGTTTTTACTGCATTTGCCCAAGTGTTTTCGTTTTCAATCAAAGGTAAATGATATACTGGATTAGCAAATAAAATGATTTAGTATGATTAAATCACCTTTGCGCTATCCTGGTGGAAAATCTCGCGCAGTCAAAATCATATCAAAATACATTCCCAAAGACACCACCCATCTTTGCTCACCATTTTTTGGTGGAGGTTCACTGGAGATCTATTGTGCGCAAAATGGAATTCGAGTTTATGGTTATGACATCTTTGGACCATTAGTTGATTTTTGGCAGGTTTTGCTGAGAAATCCGCAAAAACTTGCAGCTAGTGTAAAAAAATACCATCCATTAAAAAAAGAAAAATTCTATGAATTACAAAAGCTCCAGATACAATCAAAAAGCAAGTTAGAGCGAGCCTCAATATTTTTTGTTCTAAACAGGACTTCGTTTTCTGGTTCTACACTGTCTGGCGGAATGGCAAGTGGTGGTATAGACAACAATCCAAGATTTACAAAATCATCAATTGAAAAGCTAAGAATATTTCGAATCAAAAATCTCACAGTGCAACGACTAGACTTTAAAAAATCAATTCTCAGGCACAAAAAAGCGCTTCTATACTTGGATCCGCCGTACCTAATTCAGAGCAAGCTTTACGGCAAAAAGGGAGATTTGCACAAAAACTTTGATCATGCAGGTTTGGCAGAAATTCTCAAAAAACGAAACAATTGGATTCTATCATACAACAATTCTAGGGAAATTCACGAGATATACTCCGATTACACAATTCTATATCCGGACTGGAAATACGGAATGTCAAATAACAAGAAATCAAGAGAGATCTTGATACTAAGCCATGACTTAGAGTAGCTCTATTTCTGGGGCACAGTGTTTGTGGACCCATTTTCCTGACTCGTTTTTTGAGATTTCCTTTCCAGGTGCTATTTTATCCCCACATGCTGAACATGAGGTAGCGAATTTTGCTTTCATGGTTTTGGTATCATGCACAACATAATCAATTGTATGATCGAATCACCACTAACCAAAAGCTAGCTCAGATTCATTCTGATTCTACAATTATATCCACTACATCTAGGGGTTAGATGTTGCAATTTGACGCCCTAGGACGCAGAATGCGCTCCAGCTATCCAGAAATCAACCTCAAAAACCCCCGAGAGCCAATTTCCCTAGTCGAGGCACTGGAACTAGTTGGACAGTTTGCCGGAAAAGAACCCACCCCAAAGCAATACGAGGTAATCAAAAAGATCCAGCATGCAATAGAATCCGGCTACAAGAAAATTCTCCTATCAGCTCCTACCGGAACAGGCAAAAGCTGGATTGCAATTGCATTGTCTCTATACTTTAGATCAGCCACCATACTTACATCAACAGTACTACTCCAAGACCAGTACAGAAACGAGTTTGGCTTTTTCAATACAGTTCGCGGAAAGAGAAGGTTCCTCTGCGAGCAGACAAACCGCGTCTTTGACTGTACCCATGGTTATTGCAATGACTGCTCTTTCAAGCCAGAATCAGAATCATATAATATTCTCAAAAAAGGCACCATTGCTGAAAAAATCATAGGCCAAGACACACCCAGAAAGTGCCCGTATTATGACCAAATAGAAATTGGCAAAAAGGCAAGCTTTGTTGCCTATTCCTACGCATCGTATCTTTCGCACTTGTTATCTGGTGAGGAAATGCCACAAAGAAAGCTCCTAGTGTGTGATGAGGCACATGAACTGGATGAGGAGCTTGCAAACCAGCTTGCAACAAATCTGTCCGGATTTTACGGCGAGTTGCTTGGCGTGGAAATGCCCAAGTTCTCAGTCAACTCTAATCTTGGCGCAATAAAGCAATACGTCAATTCATTTTCAGAGGCGTTCAAAAAACGAGAAGCCGTCATAAAGCAGTGCGCAGAGCATTCGTTATTCCTACAATCAGAGGAACACATCAAAAAGCATGTTCGATGTATCAAACATGGAATCAAGCTACAATTTAGCTGCTCTGACTGCAACAAAATCCGAGATTACATCAAGACCAAGGAATTCCTAAAGTGCAAAGATCATGTTGACTGCAAGTTTGACCACAAGCATATCAACCATTTTGTCCTCAACGACCTCAAAAACTATACCACAAAAATGAAGATTCTGCAAAAGGGGCTGGAATCAGCTGACCAAAATTATATCATCACTGACATCCAGTCAAAATCGCAAGATGACAGGCGCGGCCGAAACTTTGATGAGGTCACAATAAAACCGTGGCACCTCCACTGGTTCATGGAAGAGATGAGCTCAGGTTTTGACCTGTCCTTGTACATGTCAGCTACCATAAACTTGGAATTATTCTGTAGAGAGACTGGATTCAAAAAGGACGAGGTCTATTTCATAAACGAAGACTCTAACATTCCACTAGAAAATCGCAAAGTAGTATTCTTGAAAACAGAATATGTCGAGGCGACATCGGAAAATGTCCTGCCAGATAAGATAATCTCACAGATAGAAGCCATTCTCAAGATCAGGCCCACCCAGCGGGGAATCATACTACTTACCAGCTATTCACAGCTTGATTATATCATGGAAAAGATATCGCCTGAGCTAAGACCAAGATTATTGCCACTAGAGCGAGGCCAGGACAAGGCAGAGGCAATAGACGTTCACCGGGGCACGCCAAATTCAGTTTTGATTTCGCCTGGCTTGGAATCCGGCGTTAATCTGCCAGATGACGACAGCAGGTTCCAGATTATTGTAAAAGCTCCCTACTATCCAACAGTTGACGATCTTCGAATGAAAAAGATCTACGATTCCGAGGCAGACCACCGAAGATATTATCTAAAATCCGCATTTCGATTACTACAAATGGCAGGCAGAAGCATCCGGCATGTCGGCGATAGTGCAATGACATATGTTTTGGACACCAAGGCAGAGCGCATGATATACCATCAGAGAAACGATTTGCCAAAATGGTTCATGGATGCATGTGAAGGAATTCCAAGGAACTAGCTTTGCATGTTTGTCGAATCAGATAATTTAGCTTCTTTTCTTTTCTTCAAATACAGACTAATTCCGCCTGCAGTCATTCCACCTAAAAGTATGATTCCAGTAATTGTCCACTCTATGTTCATAGCGACTTGAACTTTTTCATTGCCTCTTTTGCCAGCTGTTCCAGATCAATGTTGGTCTTTGTTGGATCATTAGATACTAGGGCTTTGTCGTAATCATCCTTTGTTGTGTTGATTTTCTTTTTTTCTTCCGGCATGATACTATATTGCTCCAGAATTAATTAAGCCTGATCTTACAGTTCTTTTTTTACCAGACAGAAAAGCATCCTTTTGTCCAGGCCTGGCATCTTTGGCTTGATTCTGTCCTGGACTAGGAGCTGGACTCGGTCCTTTTTTTCCTCGAATCCCTTGTTTTGCATAAAGTACAGGATTTGCCTGATTCCAGGCATGGTTCCGCCAAGGTAACCAAGCTGCATTACATCGTTGTCTAGCTTGGATGTCTTGTTCCAGATTCCCATTGCCTGTGGCTTTTTGTTTTTGTAGTACGCAATGACGCGGCCTTGCCTAACCAGCTTTTGTAGAATTTTTTTGTCCAGTGAAAACCAGTTCCAGGATTCCGAAAAGGTGCTGGACTGGATCAGCCCGTCGAGGCCTTGCGGATTGGTGGCAACTTTTGCCGTTGTTTCTTGTCTTCTTGGAGAAAGATTGTAGAGCCACCACTTGTCCTCTATGTGGTATCCAAGCTTTTTTGCCATGGAAAGGGAGCGCTTGTTGTTATCAGCTATAATCATGCGAGAGATTCCAAGCTTTTTCCTTTTAGCCAGTTTTTCTGCAGTAATTACCAGCTTGCTTGCATAGCCCTTTCTTCTAAAGTCAGGATTGATACGGATTCCCTCAATCCAGACCTGATTTTGAGAGATTCCCGCGTTGCAGATTCCAATTGCCTTGCCGTTTTGCTCTATTGCAAGCAGGTTTTTTTCTGCAAGCCACTTGTCCCAGACCCTATCAATATAGTCGCCCCATCGAAATGTGTGCTGGCAAAACGACAGGATCTGGGCCTTGTCGGATTTTTTTGCCTTGCGGATCTTCAATGTTTTTTGGATTGTATAATGATTAATTTTCTTATCTGATCATTCAGGGACGAATTGGTATTTTGGTGGATTCACTATCTTCTTCCATGTCTTTTTTCCTTTGGCCTTTGTGAGTTCTTTTTTGGGTTCTTTCTTTTTGGTTTCTTTTTTCTTGACTTCTTTTTTCTCGGCAGTCTTTTTCTTGGTTTCTTTCTTTGTGTCTTTCTTGGTATTTTTTTTCTCGTCTGGTTTTGTATCGCCAGAATCCAGAGTCATGGATTCAAACAGCTTGACTGTAAAGCTTTTTGCAAATGCGTCATGTGGGGCAAAAATTGTGCAAATCATTATACCGCACAGAAAAATGAGAATTTTTTTCAAGTAGAACTTACAGTCTCCTCTACAGCACGATCTACATCGATGTTGCCAGCTAGACTGCAAGCTGTACTGCTCACTACAATAACCAATGTGCTTGGTTGCATAAAAGGTGCTGGTATAATTCATACTAATTTGTTAAATACAAAATGATCACCCGTTGATACGAATTGAGCATCAAAAGGGAGACGTTGCTCTGCGGAATATTGTGCCTATTTGCAACTATCCCCGCCTTTGCAGAATCTGACTGGCTCCTGGCTCAGACAGATCGCGACCAATACCATACAGGCCAAGAAATGGAGATTTCCGGATTTGTCCTAGATGCGATAATTCCGGAAATTGGCATCAAAATCTACGACCCAGAGAACAACATAGTAGGCGCATATACAGTAGAGTTGGAGCTGGACGACGGCTTTACAAGGACTGTCCCGCTTGATTCTCCTTCTTATGACCAGTCAGGCCTGTACATAATCGAGTTTACCTATGGAGACCAGACAGACGATCTGTTCTTTGAGGTGATTGGGATTTCAGAGCCAGAATCAGTGCCAGCTCCCCAGCCAAGCTCCGCCCCCGAGGTCCTAGTGGTAGTTGCCGACAAGGGCACATACAGGGACGGTGATTTTGTCAAGATTTCCGGCATGGTCTCCGAGATTGGTGACCCAACCATACTGATCGGGATTTTTGATCCGGACAATTTTCCTGCAGGATTTTACACGCCACAGATCAGCCCAGACTTGGAATTTGAGACATCTTTTTTGGTAAAAAACGGCGTCAACTTCAAAAAAATCGGCACATACACAGTCAAGGCAAACTATGGAACATCAAAGACGACAACCACATTTGGATTCACCGACAAGCCTCTGGCTCAGAACACACCACAAAACCCGCCACCAGAGCCAACACCTGCTCCTCCAGTTTCCGCACCACCTCAAATCATTCTAAATACAGCTCCAAAACCCGAACCAAAACCAATTCCCACACCACAGGAACAATTTATTCCAGCAAAGCCAGTCTTTGCGCCAAAACCAGTAATCCAGAATTCCCAACCAACCCAGACTCAGGTTGCATCGCAGATAAGTGAGCCAAATCCACTCACGGAAGAAGAAAAGGAAATTGGTAGCGTCCTAAACAATATCATTCTAGAATGTGACAGCTCCCACTATACAGATTCCATCATTTATGGACAGGGAATGGGAGCTGCCCTGATGAGACTGTGCAATTACAATCAGGCTGAATCATATTTTGAGAACGCTCTTGCCAAGGACCCAGACAGTACAGAGGTTCTGACAAATTTGGGATCATCTCTTGCAAAGCAGGGCCGATTTGGCGCAGCCCTAGAACATTACAATTTGGCGCTAAAAAAAGATCCCAAGTTTGTCCCAGCTCTTAACAACAAAGCAAATGCTCTGGCAGAGATGGGCAAGCTCGAAGATGCAATTACAATCTACAACAAAATACTAGACAACGAACCAACGCATGAAATAGCAAAACAAAATCTGCAAAAGGCAAGAGAGGAGCTAGTGCAAATTGCCAAACTGCAGGTAAAGGAAGACTCTACATCAGTAAATCTGGATGATTCCATTCCAAAAGTCGAGACTACCAAGGCCAGCTATGCCAAGGAAACCTTTGAGGCACCAAAAACTGCAAACGTAATTGAGCAGATCGGAAGCATCTTTGCAGGATTCTTTGGGTTCCTAAAATAACGACAGTTATTCTAGTATGAATTACTCACAAAAATTGTGTTTGTTCATTTCAAAAGCATAATCCATTATTAGAATAGAGTTGTGATGCTCACATATGGAACAAACATGCAAGACATGCGGAGGCTCACTGGCAGGTTTGCCGCCAGATTCCAAGTATTGCTCAATAGAGTGCACATACAGCCTTCCAAATTTCAAGCGAGACATAGAAGTTTTCCCTTAGATCATAGAATTAGCGATCAGTGTAGGAATTTCTTTTATAGTATGATACCGTATTAGAGCAGATTGAAGTTCTTCAATCGAAACAACAACACTTGTGAGGATTGTAAGGAAAAGTTTCCAAGCTACTCAGACCTGATTTCCCATGCAAGAAAGATACACCATCGACATATAACCAAGTGCACCGGCTGTGGAAAGGAATTCATCCACGAAAAGGACAGGTTGCACCACGCAAGAGAAGAACATGAGCAAAAAGTAAAAAGTCGCTATCGATGATTCAGAGGATTATTTTATGAAATACTTGTCAAATATGTGAGCAGTGCTCTTTCTTAGCGGTTCAAATTCTTTTCTGAAATTTTTCCCCTTTTCAGTAATGTGCAGATTATCATCAAGAAGCCCATAGTTTTGCATCTTTTTCATCAGTCTCTTCATTCTTTCGTATTCTAGATTTGCGGAATTTTGGATTTTTGTGTTTGATTTTGGGCCGTGCTGTATTATGCCGTCAATGATGTCGGAATAAATTGCAATTTCGGGTCGTCGCATCTTTAGCTTGATTTCATAGTATCTAAGGTCATGCATCACAGTATAATGCGGCTTTATGATATAATTCGGTTCCTAACCTAGGTTAATTGAGTTTTTAACTAAACCATCTTTGATACAACTATGGCAATACGCCGAGTCACCATAATGCTAGACGGAAAGAACGAGACCAAGCTGCGCAAATTGCAAGCAGAGCAAATTCTAAAAACAAATGAACATAGGAGTTTTTCAGAGATAATCAACTGCGTACTTACTGAAGGTCTAAAACATTCTCCTAAATGCGACTAGAAAATTTTTAAAAAATTTAGTCTTTTTTATCGTCGTCTGATTCTTCTTTTGCCTTGTCTCTGACGCTTTTCATAACGCAGAATTTGCGCAGAGTATTCATCATTCCCATGAAATCATTCTTCAACATAGCATCATAAGCGTTTAGATGTAATCAAATACACTGGAGTATTGAAAATCGTCATACAAAATAATAACATGGCCTGATTTACACGCCTCATGCCTTTCATATTCTGTCCCAGATGCGGTATACATCTGGAAATTCGAGATATCATAGATAATACAGGTGTCGACAGAAAGGAACTGTATTGCACAAAATGCGATTTTAAGAAATTGTATGGCTCATAATTGTACTTGTTAGAAAGATCATTTGCAAACATAATAAAAAATGGCGCAGTTGACGCCATCTTAGAAAGATGCCACATATCCAAATGAGAGTAAAAGCGCTGTAACAGCTCCCATCGTGGTGGCAATGTATTTAGCTGTTGTGTTTTTGAAGGGCATTTTGCATCACAGAGAAATAATTATGCAAAGAATTTTAAAAAATTTTTTCAGCTGAAAAGCTGAATTTTCAGCTAATCAGCGTAATTGTGGCTAGTTTTACCAAACATCATCTACTTCGTCTAGTTCCTTGTAGTCAATTGGCTGGTCCTTGCGAATTATCTTTAGTCTGGAAATGTCCCTATCAAAGAACAGATCAGCAGTCCAGTCAAGCAAGATTCTGAGCCTTTTGTTCAGCTTTGGTATCTTTCTGACATATACCGTCCTCCAAATGCACCAGGCCAAAAATCCATGAATGTTCAGCCCAGAAAGTGACGCAATCGCAGTTCTTTTTCCAATGATTGCCATTTGTCCTTTTGATACAAAGTCAATTTTCTTCTTTGGTTTTCCATGCATTTCTGCAAAAATATTGTACGCTGCAGTCTTTGCCTGGCCTTCCGCATTTTGTGCAGTCGGTGGATAGGGCTTGCCCGTTCTAGGATCAATTGCCAAGCTGCAATCGCCAACCACATACACCCCTGGAAAGTTCGGCACCTCTAGATTTTCATTTACAATGATTTTGCCGCGGTCTGTTTTGAACATGGAATTTTTGATAGTGTCAACCGGCGTTACGCCTGCAGTCCAGATTAACGTCTTGGTTTCTATTGCATCCATTGTCGGCTCTTTTACCGGGGTCTTGGATGGATCCACTGCATCCTTGATGATTACCTCAGAGCCGTCAAATGTCACTACCTGCGTGTTTAGCTTGATTTCAATTCCCCTCTGGATTAGCTTGTCTTTTGTAAATGACGCCAGTTTTTCTGAAAATCCCGGCAGCACAATTGGCAGTGCCTCCAATACTATGACCTTGATGTCAGATTCCGTGATGTTTGGATAGTATTTTTTTGCATCAAGCAAAAAGTCATGAATTTCTCCTGCGGTCTCTATTCCTGCAAATCCCGCACCCACCACGACAAATGTCAAGAGCGATTGTTTTAGGATTGGATCTTTTTCATTGTCGGCCTGCTCTAGCATGTCTATTATTCTATTTCGAAGGACTACGGCATCGTTTAGCGTCTTCATCGTATAGGCATGATTCTCTACTGTTTGGTTTCCAAAGAAGTTGGTCTGGCTTCCAAGTGCTACTACCAGATAATCATATTCAAGTGAGGTTCCTCTTTTTTCGTTTGTGCCGTAAAGCGTTACTCGTTTTCCATACGGGTCTATGTTTTTGACCTTGCCCTCATGGAATGTGGCCTTTTTGATTATGGTCCTAATTGGAATTACAATGTGTCTTGTTTCTATCATGCCGGACGCAACCTGTGGAAGCATTGGCGTAAAGAGCAGGAAATTGTCTTCTGAGACCAGGTCTATTTGCACTTCAGAGTCTCGCTTAAAGTACGATTCCAGCTTTTCAGTGCACTCTACTCCGGCAAATCCCCCGCCAAGGACAAGTATTCTTTTGTGCGTCACCTAATTACTCCAAAATAAGCCGATATAACGTTTGATTACCAAAATCAGGTACGGTTTTTGTAAATTTTGACGCCAGTTAGAGTAAAATATCGCAAAAACACGCACAAAAATCACATGAAAAAGGAATATGTCGTGGTACGAATTGACGCCTCACCTGACGGCGCACCATATGTAATAGTGTCATTGCAGGCAACCAAGGATTTCAAGGAAAGCCAGGGATTTCCCCAGTCTCCTTATGGCGGAGGCACTGGAGTAATGGGCTTTACAAACATGGACGACATGATGAAATCGCTAAACAAGATGCTTGGTGGTGGAGGATTTGGAATGCCGGGAAACATGACTAGCATGAAGCTAGACATGAGAGAATACAAGGAGCTATCATTGTCTGTTGGCGACAAGGTATACTTGGAGATCTCCAAGGCCGAGACTTCGGGAATCTAGTTATCTAGAGATTTCTGCTCGTAGTACTTCGTATGCTTTTGATGCGTCTTCTTCTCGCAATACCAGTATGATATTGTCTTGCGAGAAAAACGCGTTTTGCAGCTCAATGCCATTGTTGTGCAGGATTTCAGCCACATAGGACACTACATCGGACCTATTTTGTTCTTGGGGTATGCGAATTTCTATTTTAGCTAGGCCCGTGCTGAAAAAGTTCTTGGCTGACGGAAACGACTCGAACATTCTCCTAATGTCCGCCAGATCCTCTGTCAGAACCCGAAATGTCGAGTCCGCCATTCTGAAAAACTCGTAATCGGAGTCATACTGCTCGAACTTGTCCAGTAATGACGCGGCCTCTTTTTTGCCCATGTCACTGGTTGAAAATTTGATATCCAAGATTCCATCAGTCAGGGACAGTCTGGCATTTTTGAGAACAGACTCTGTCCTGATCTCTTCTTTTTCCAAAAACGAATCCGCATATCGCTTGATTGCAACCACTATAGTATTGAGATTAACAGGATTGCCAAGCTGTCGCTCCACGTCGGGCTGAATCTTGACGGCAAGCGCCGTGTAATTTATCACATCCATCTTCATGCAGTCATAGATGGACCTATTCTTGGTGATGATTTCACGCACGGCTTCTGGAACAGAAAGGTTACTTGTTCGCACAATACTATCATCTAATGTCATATATAAGAGCCTTATGTCATAGCTCATACAAAACACCTAAATCCTTATATAATGTCATAGCTATTACATACACATAGGTGTTATGACAAATGTTCTTTGATGACGAATTTGACAGAATCTTCAAGAGAATGTCAAGATCCTTCATGGATTTTGACGACGTCTTTGAGAATGTCAAGTCACAAGACGGCAAGACATACGGACCATTCTATTACGGTTATTCCATGACCGTTGGCCCAGACGGCAAGCCGCAAATACAGGAATACGGAAATGTCAGACCTGGTTTGCTTCCAACTGCAGAAACCAGAGAGCCACTCATCGACACTATCGTAGATGAAAAAGAAGGAGTGCTCAAGCTAGTTGCAGAAATGCCTGGCGTTGAGAAAAAAGACATCAAGGTAGTAGTCGAAGGAAATGTTGTAAATGTAGACGCAGAACATGGCGACAAAAAGTACCATGGCAGAGTCCCAATCAAGAGAAAAGTTGATGCAGATTCTGTAAAGGCTACATACACAAATGGAATTCTGGAAGTACAGTTCAAGCTCAAAGGCGAGGACAAACCAAAAGGCAAGACCGTGGAGGTAAACTAATCCTCCATTTTTTATGGTGATAAAATGAGCGAAATTACATTAAAAATTGAAGAGACGGCGCAACGCCATGTCGGAAAGGGCCTCGGAGTAATCGATCCAAAAATTGTCAAGGACAACAAGTGGCAAACAGGACAGATAATAGAAATCACTGCAAATAAAAAATCCCACGTCAAAGTTTGGCCAGGCCCATCAGAAGACTATGGTTCTGGAATCATACGCATTGACGGCCTGACAAGACACAACATTGGAGCTGGAATAGGAGAAAAGGCCGCACTAAAAGTTGTAGATTCCGCAGAAGCCACACAAATCACACTATCTCCAATTGAGAAAATCTCTGTTGAAGGACTCCAGGAATACATGTCCACATTGTATGAGGGCCATGTCTTTACCACAGGTGACACCATTATAGTGAACACGTCTTTGGGAGGAAAAACCCAACTAATTGTTACAGCCACGACCCCCCAAAAACCTGTAATTGTTACCCCAAAGACCGTGTTCAAATTAGGCTCAATGACAAAGGCGGTGGACAATTCCATTCCAAGGATTACCTATGACGATTTAGGCGGACTCAGAAAAGAGGTCCAAAAGATACGCGAAATGGTGGAGCTGCCAATGCGCCACCCAGAACTATTCGAAAAACTGGGTATAGAGGCGCCAAAAGGCGTGCTTTTGTACGGTCCTCCAGGAACAGGAAAAACCCTTCTTGCCAAGGCAGTGGCCGGCGAGACAAACTCGCACTTTACTGCAATATCTGGTCCTGAGATAATGGGCAAGTACTATGGCGAATCAGAAGAACGACTCAGAGAGATATTCAAGCAGGCAGAGGAAAACACTCCAAGCATAATATTCATTGACGAAATCGATTCCATTGCTCCAAAACGAGACGAAGTAACAGGCGAAGTGGAAAAAAGAATCGTATCCCAGCTTCTAACCTTAATGGATGGAATGAAGGCCAGAGGCAAAGTAGTAGTGATTGCTGCAACCAACAGGCCAGATTCCATTGATCCAGCACTGAGAAGACCGGGAAGATTTGACAGGGAAATCGAAATTGGAATTCCAGACGAGGAAGGACGACTAGAGATCTTGCAGATCCACACCAGGGGAATGCCAGTGGATGAAAAAATTGATCTAAAGCAGTTTGCCCGAGTATCTCACGGATTTGTAGGTGCAGACCTAGAATCACTGGCCAAAGAGGCCGCAATGCGTTCTCTGCGAAGAATTCTGCCAGACATCGATCTACAGCAGGAAAAGATCTCTGCAGAGATTTTGCAGAAAATAAAGATCAGCGAAGACGACTTCAAGGAAGCACTAAAAGAAGTAAGACCTTCTGCGTTACGCGAAGTCCTAGTGCAGATTCCAAATGTAACCTGGGATGACGTAGGAGGATTAGACGCACTAAAAGAAGAACTAAAGGAAGCAGTAGAATGGCCACTAAAGCACAAGGAGGCATTCGAATATGTCGATGTTGCCACGCCAAAGGGAATTTTATTGCACGGCCCACCAGGAACAGGAAAAACCCTGATCGCAAAGGCGCTAGCAAAGATGACAGAATCCAACTTTATCTCAGTCAAAGGACCCGAGCTGCTATCAAAATGGGTAGGAGAATCCGAAAAAGGAGTCAGGGAGATTTTCCGAAAAGCTCGACAGGCAGCCCCATGCATCATTTTCTTTGATGAAATAGATGCTCTGGTTCCAAGACGCAGTGGCGGAGATTCATCGCACGTATCAGAAAACGTCGTATCTCAAATCCTAACCGAAATCGACGGCCTAGAGGAGCTAAACAACGTCCTAATCATTGGTGCCACAAACAGGCTAGATATAGTAGATGAGGCACTGCTTCGACCAGGAAGATTTGACAGGATTATTGAAGTCCCCAAGCCAGACGCAAAGGGAAGACTGCACATTCTGCAAATCCACACAAAGAAAAAGCCACTAGAATCTGATGTCGACCTAGGAAAAATAGTCGAGCTCACCGACGGTTATTCCGGAGCGGAGCTAGCCGCAGTATGCAATAGGGCGGCAATTGCAGCTTTGCGAAGACATGTCGGAGGCCAGACAAAGGCAGTCAAGGAAATCAAAATAACGCAACAGGACCTAGTCGATGCTACAGCAAAGGTAAAGCCAAAGACAAAGTTTCCAGCAGTTGCCTAGGAAAATAATTTTTTGATGTTTCCTACCTCAATTTTTATCCAATTACAAAACATTTCCCACATCTGATCCGTGGTATCAGGCCACTGGAAAAAAGTAAATGTAACGCCGCATGATTTTTCTGAAAATGAAATCACTCTCATAAATGCAGGATTCATCTGGTTTTCTGTCGGTCCTGCAAAAATATCGATTACGCCAGATTTTTTGTCAGAGTCTATTCGGATATAGACTTCGCCAAGCGGAGTTGTTGCCTTTTTCTTGCCATTTTCTATTTTGATGCTTTTGACAAACTGGGTGCTCCATTTGGGCATGTTCTCAAAGTTGGACAGAAAATCAAAGACGACATCCTTTGGATATTGTACAACACACGATTCTGTGACTGATTTCATATACAGTATCCACTAGGATATGATAGTAAAAAGAAATTATGATGACTGAGCTTAATCGATAAGTTCAGTCCAGCCCTTAACGAAGACTGAGTTTTTGTATAGAGGAACTGGTTGACCTACTGTGAAGTCCATTGGTCTCATCCAGAAGATTGCCTTTGTTGGGCAAACGCCAATGCATGCTCCGTCGGAGATGCATCTTTCTGGGTAAAAGACAAATGCCTTACCTCTTTTCCAGCCTTCGACTGGTTTTACTCTGAGTACATCTGGTCCCAGTGTTGTGCAGATTTCAACGCATAGTGCGCATCCAATGCACATCTGTTCACCAATGTCTGGTAAAATTGCTACTGGCATTTTAATCGAATTTCTTACCTTTTGGATCTTAATATAATTTCCCTAAAAAGTTCGAATTATAACGGCGTTAGAGAAATTTTAACGCTGTTATAATTTTTGATCGCAATCACACCAAATCAAGATCCGAAATTGGTATTACTAATTTCACAGAATTGTCAGAATTCAATGATACAAGATTCAGTGTTTGGTTTTTTTGCTGCAATGCAAGAAAATTCATTTTCTGGATTTGCACAATTTTTCTTCCAATTCCCGGCAAGACCCATCCGTCCTCTTTGAGTTTGGCGGTGCTTCCAAACAAAACAGCCGAGTCTGCTTTTTGTGCAGCGCTTGCCAATAACACCAGAACGCTGTTGATTATTCTTCCAGAATCCTTGCTCCCAGACAATGTAGCAAAGAATCCATTTAGTGAGTCAATTAGTACAAGATGCTTTTTTGTGGAAATTTTGTCTGTGAGCTGCGCAAAAACGTCGCGCCAGTCTTCATTTGGTGTGTACAATTCGACGTTTTCGTTTTGCGACAAAATGTTTGCAGCCAGATACCCACTATACAGCAAGTCAAAGTCGACATAGATCACCGGAACATCCGTTACTAGGCCTAGCTTGTGAAAAAAATATGTCTTTGTTATGGCATCATCAAATGTTATGGAAGAGAGGTTTTGCTCAAATACCAGCTTGGAAATTTTTTCTGCACTGACGGATCGTTGGTTTTTATGCAACAGAGACTAGTCTTTTCTGTGATATAATAATGAATTTAGACAAGGAACTAATCGAGAATTCTTTTGTGAGGTCTTCCCGCATTTACCTGAACAATGCCTCATCGTCCCTGATTCCGCTGTCCACCATAAAGACCATGACTGACTTTACTGTACGATACAACGAGTTGGGCCCAGACTCGCTTGACTTTGCCTCGTTATTATCAATAAAATCAAACGAGCTGCGACAGACCATATCCAAGCTGGTAAACTGCAGGCAAGAAGAGGTAATTCTCACATCCAGTGTCACAGAAGGAATCAACAATGTTGCAAATGGCATGTCTTTTGCCAAAGACTCCAATGTTGTAATTCGCGGAACAACACACGAGCATCATGCAAATTATTATCCATGGCTGAGACTGGCAAGCAAAGTCGAGCTTCGATCGATTCCGCACGATTCCAACGGGTTTTTCGAAATATCAGAGCTGGAAAAAAGACTGGACCGAAACACCAAGCTGGTATCGCTAAGCCACGGCCTGTACAATACGGGAGCCATTTTGCCAATACCAGAGATTGGAAAAATTCTCAATGAGCGAGGAATCCCATTCTTTTTGGATGCGGCCCAGACAGTAGGGTGTACAGAGTTTGATTTTGCAAAGACCGGCGCAGACTATGCCGCCTTTAATGGCTACAAGTGGCTCTGCGGTCCAATGGGAATCGGAATATTCATCTGCAAAAGAGAAGCTGCTTCTATGCTAGAGCCAGTCAATTTAGCGGGGGAATCCGCAATGACATACAATGATTCCAAGCTGGCATACAAGGACATTCCAGACAAATTCCAGGGAGGATTTAGAAACTTTGCAGCAATTGTCGGGTTGCAGAATTCAATTTCATTTTTGTCAGGCCTAGGAATTGCAAACATTCGAGAAAAGATAATCGGCCTGGCCAATCTCCTACGGGAAGAGCTAGCAAAAATACCAGATGTCACATTGTACGGCCCAGAAGATCAGGGCAGGCGAACAAGCATTGTTTCATTTACCATAGGTGCCAAGTCCCCGCAGGAAATTGTACAACAATTAGAGCGAAATGGATTTGTCCTGGCTGTGCGGGAAATATCAGAGAAAAAACTCGTGCGCGCCTCGCCGCACTTTTTCAACACAGAATCAGATTTGCTAAAACTAGTAGATCTGCTAAAAAGACTATAGTCGCTCTTGTTCTTCTATTACCATCATGGTAAGAGTGGACTGGACCTTGTCTATTTTGCGAATCTTGCTTGTGATAATACTGCGCAACAGATCGGCATTTGCAGCCTCGATCTTGACTACAATATCATAGATCCCATATACGCCCTGAACCTCGTACTTGAGGTCTTTTTCTACTGCCAGCATCTCCTTGAGCTTTGTGATTATTTCCTGGTCCGAACCCAGATCCGAGTTTAACAAAATGAATGCAATAGGCAATGTAGAATGTAGTTTGGGCGAGATCTATTTAACATCTTTGATCATCCAAAAATAAAAGTGCCAACCATACAATTTTCGTGAAAGTACACGATCTGACATTACCAGTATCAGAAAAGATTCCTACCTTTCCCGGATCTCCTGCTCCACATTTCATAGAATGGGATTCACTTGAGCAAGACGATTACAATTTGGAGATGATTTTTCTTAGCACCCACACAGGCACTCACATAGATGCTCCCTACCATTTTGTAAAGTCGGGCAAGAAAATTCACGAGCTGGACCCGTCCCGATTTTTGCAAAACGCCATCCTGATTAGGATAAAATCAAAGCCAAACTATTCCATAACAAAGTCAGACATTGTATCATTTGAGAAAAAGCACGGCAAGATTCCAAGTGGAGCGACAATAATTTTTGCCACCGGATGGAACGACAGTCCATCCAGAAAGGATTTCTTTTCAAATCCGGGAATTTCCGAATCTGCCGCAAAATACCTGGTGTCAAAGAGGACAAACTTGGTAGGAATCGATTCACCAAGCATTGATGCCGGAAACAATACAAAATTTGCAGCTCACCATGTTTTGCTAAAAAATAACGTTCTGATTCTGGAGAATCTCTGCAATTTGTCCAAACTAGACAGAAACTTCAATTTGGTAGCATTACCGCTGAACCTAAAAAACGCCACAGGCTCGCCTGTTCGCGCAATAGCGTTCTAGACTACAAACTGGAATCTGCTTTTTTTGTAGTTTTTGTCCAGCTGGCCTGTGATTGGGATTTTGTGGCCGCAAGTCTTGCATTTGTTGGATTCATCCAGATTCCATGATACAATGTCAAATCCGTATCTGCCTACTGCTATACCACCACATCCAGGACAGTAGGTGTGTTCATATTTGTGGCCTGGAACATTTCCCAGATACACGTATTCTAGTCCTTCCTTTTTTGCAATATCATAGTGTTTTTCCAGTGTTTGTATTGGTGTTGGCGGAAACTCCATCATTTTGTAATCTGGATGGAATCTCAGAAAATGAATCGGCATTTCAGGGCCGAAATTGTCATAGAGAAACTTGCAGAGTTTTTTTGCATGTTCTAGGCTATCGCCAACTTGTGGCACGATCAGATCAGTAATCTCTACGTGAATTTTGGTCTTGTTTTTAATTTCTATCAAAGTATCAAAGATTGGTTTTGGGTCAGGAACACCAATGTACTTTCGCGTAAACTCGGGTTCTGCACTTCCCTTAAAATCAACCGTGATGCAATCCAGAAATTCATTCATCATTGCAACAGACTGCGGCGTGTCATATCCATTAGAGACAAAAATGTTGAAGAGCCCCTTTTTGTGCGCTTCAACTCCACAATCGCGCGCAAATTCCATGAAAATTGACGGTTGGTTGTACGTGTATGCAATTCCCTGTGAATTATTATCCAGTGCCATCTGCACTACCTGGCTTGGCGTCAAGTCCTGGCCCTCGATTTTTCTTCGCTGAGAGATATCATAATTTTGGCAATACTTGCAAAGCCAGTTGCAGCCAGTAGTGGCTATTGAAAAGATCCTAGTTCCAGGCATGTAGTGAATAACAGGCTTTTTCTCTATTGGATCTACATTTCCCGTGATTACTTTACCATACACATACAGGTCCAGCTTGCCGCCTTCGTTTCCGCGAACCCCGCACAGGCCAATTTGCCCGTCCTTGATTTCGCAGTATCTGGCACATGCAGTACATCTGACTCTATTGTCAGGCAGCTTCTCATAGAGGATTGCTTCTTTGTTCAAAACCGTATTGTTATACAATTTTGTAATATAAACAAATCTTAGTGTCTAAATATTGATAATTGCCAAAACCAACAAATGAGTAAACCGGGAAATATTTGGCGTAAAATTCACGGCAAAATAACAAAACGCCCTACAAACTTTTCATGGCTTTTGGATGGCAAGCTAGCTGGATCTGGAATGCCAACTACTATCGAAGAGATAAACTGGATTCAAAAGCAGGGAGTAAAATCAATTGTAACCATGACAGAATACGGCCTGCCTAAAGCTTGGATTGATGGAATAGAATATCTCCATGTCCCAACAGAAGACCTCACAGCGCCAGACATTGACAAGATAGACTCCACCGTTGATTATATCGCAGAGCGAATCAAGAACAACGAACCAGTAATGGTTCACTGCGCCGCAGGAATAGGAAGAACCGGAACAATACTTGCCAGTTATTTGATAAAATACCAGAAAATGTCCGCACAAAAGGCAATTGAAACCGTACGCAAGGAAAGGCCTGGCTCTATCCAGTCAACATCACAGGAAATAGCTGTCTCCAGTTATGAGAAATTTCTAAAATCAAAATAAGATTATTCCGGAATTGATATTGTATCGAGTTTGCCATCAACTATTTTGATGAACAAGAATCTATTGTCCTTGAAAATAATGGTTACTCCGCCTTCTGCGTCTGGCTCTTCCACTTCCAAAACTGGCTGGCCCAAAAGGCCGTCATATTTTGCCATGAAATGATCCCAAAATTGTTGCTTATAATTTTTTAATTTACTGTTATTTCGATTTCCTTGGATGATCCCTTGGCGTCGCCCGAGTCAGTCCAGAGGTGTTTTTGCCAGGACACCCAGGCTTCTGCACTTATCTTGTGTTTGCCAGATCCAAGCTCGGATGCCTTGATTGTAATTTTTTCATTAAAGTCTAGCAATTCAGATTTTACTTCTTCCTCGGTTAGCTTGATGAACGGCTCAAAGTTCTTTGCTACCTGTACCCAGACCCGCTTTTCCTTCATTGGGTTTACTAATTTGGGATTGCGAGTCCAGAAAAACGATGCCTTGCGATAAGTGTCAATGTCTTTGAGCTCCTTTTTTCTAAATCCGCCGGAGGTAACCTTGATTCCGTATTTGAGCTTGAACAAATTGTCATATTTGTTGTAGGATTCAGTCCAGTTTTTCTCGTTTAGCGCATCTCGCAGATCGCCCTTGATCTGAAACGATGCCGTAATTATGATATCGTCCGATGGTGAATATTCCGGCTTGTCCGCTGTTAGTATTATTTCCGAGAGGGTCGTTGCGCTTCCCATGCTTGACGATGATTTATATCCACAATAAGTGGTTTTCCGATAGAATGA
Source organism: Candidatus Nitrosotenuis aquarius (assembly GCF_002787055.1). Classification (NCBI taxonomy): domain Archaea; kingdom Thermoproteati; phylum Nitrososphaerota; genus Candidatus Nitrosotenuis; species Candidatus Nitrosotenuis aquarius. The sequence continues at coordinate 1,280,642 of NZ_CP024808.1, read as the reverse complement.
ACGTACAGGTAGTCAAGTCCTCCTCAAAAGAGACCGAACTGGCTTTGAAGGGCACCGACATTGGAACTCTGTATATAGTCCAGCACGAGCTGCTCAAGGACAACCAAGTCGAGTTTGCAGGTGTCATTCTAAGACACCCACTTACTGCCGAATACAGAATGCGTATCAATTCCTCCAAGGGCAGTCCTCTAAAAGAAATGGAAAAGGCAACCAAATCAGCAATAGAATCGGCCCAGGAACTAAAATCACTAATCCACTCTAAAATCAAAGGTGTTTAGATGCAATTTTGCCCCAAGTGCAATCTGCGGTTAAAGAAAGGTACATGCACAAAATGTGGTTATTCCGAAGCTGCCAAAACTGAAACAAAAAAATCTTCTGCAGAAATGGACAAGTCTTTTACTGTATTTGAGGAAGACGAGGGAAAAGAAACATTACCAACAATCAAAAAGGAATGCGAAAAGTGCGGCAACGATGAAGCGGTCTGGTGGATGCTACAGACAAGATCTGCAGATGAACCAACAACGCAATTCTACAGATGTTCAAAATGCGCGCACACTTGGCGTGACTATTCATAAAAAATAACCTTTAACTGGAAGCGCAAGACAGATAGCTAAATGGTGTTTTCTGCAAAGACAAGCGGATCTGATGAATGGAAGGCAATTTTGTCCGCCATATCCACACTTGTAGAAGAGGCCACATTTGAGGCAACAGTGGAAGGAATCAGTTTTCGCGGAATGGATCCCTCACATGTTGCGCTAATTGACATTTCTTGGCCAAACTCGGCGTTTGAAAAATACGAGTGCGACGGCCCAATAAAGTTCGGAGTCAGAATTGATGAATTTTCCAAATTGATCAAAAGGGCAGAAAAGTCAGAGTCCATCCAAATCAGCATAGCAGATTCCATGTTATTGATAATAATTGGCAAAAACAAGCAATACAAAATGCGACTAATCGAGTCTTCGGCAACCGACACACCACTACCAAAAATTCCATATGACGCAAAAATAGGCCTTGCAAACACTCTATTTGATAAAATTCTCGGCGACGTACAGGTCGTATCTGACTATCTTACCATCAAGACAGACGAGTCCAAGGCAGAGTTTTCCGGAAAAGGCGATTCCGGCGAGGTCCTCATATCACTTCAAAAGCAGCCAGACGAGCTAACAGAGATTTCATCAAAGGTAGAATCTACAGGCACGTACAGCCTCGAATACCTAAACCCCATAGTCAAGGCAGTGGGTGCGGCAACCGGCACCATAGTATGCGAGTATTCTTCTGCCAAGCCACTAAGAATAGAATTCAAGGTTGCAAACATGGGCAGAATCCACTTTTACCTAGCACCGCGAGTAGAAAGTTAAAAGCATAAAAAGTCATTTTGGGAGAGGAATCCAATGAGACTAGTAATCAAGTTTGGTGGAACATCACTTGCATCACCCAAGCACATCAAGGGCGTTGCAAAATTCATCCAAAACAATTCCAAGAAAAACCAAGTTGTGATGGTGTGCTCTGCAATAAACGACACCACGGATGATCTGCTAGAAATTTCCGATTCAATAAAAAAGGAAAACCGCGCACAGGCAGATTCCATATTATCAAGGTTAAGAAAACAGCATTTGCAAATTTCAAAGGACACCATATCGAATTCTATAATCAGAAAGGCGCTGATCCAAAAACTGGAATCCATACTTGATGAGCTGAAAGGCCTAATGCACGGGATGATTTTGCTGGGCGAGGTGACTCCGCAGTCGCTGGATTATCTTATTTCATTTGGCGAGCGATTATCAATAGAAATAGTATCGCATGCCATACTGGATCTCAAGACAAAGTCAATCGCACTGACAGGAAAAGAAGTAGGAATTGTCACTGATTCTAATTTCGGCCAATCAAAGCCGCTAATGGATACAACACGACTGCGCGTCTCTACAAATCTGGAACCATTGCTATCAAAGAAATTCATCCCAGTTATTGGCGGATTTGCAGGGGCTGACCAGCACGGCCACGTCACAACGTTTGGTAGAGGAGGATCTGACTATACCGCTACTATCATTGCGTCATGCATAAAAGCAGACGAGGTTTGGCTTATGAGCGACGTTGACGGCCTGATGAGCGCAGACCCCAAGATGGTCAAAAATGCAAAGGTGATCCCAGAGGTATCATACGTGGAGGCAATGGAGATGGCTCTATTTGGCGCAAAGCAGATCCACCCGCGCTCCTTTGAACCATTGTTATCAAAGAAAATCCCGATGCGAATTCGCAGCACCTTTAATGTTAATAATCCCGGCACACTAGTAACTGCAAATCCTGATGAGAAAACAAACAAGACTGTCAAGTGCGTATCGGTGATTCGCCACAATGGATTAATCGATATGCGTGGCGGAAGCATGGTTGGCGCACCGGGAACAGCTGCTACAATATTTACAACACTTGCAAAGGCCGGCGTCAATATCATGATGATCTCTCAGAGCCCGTCAGAATCCAGCATCTCTATTGTGGTCAAGAAAAACGATCTGGACAAGGCAGTAAACACAATGGAAATGGAACTATTAGGAAAGATAATCAAAAAAATTGATGTCACTACAGATGTTTCCATTATAGCTCTAATCGGTTCTGGAATGCGCGGAACAGTCGGCGTCGCATCGCGAGTCTTTGGCTCAGTTGCAAAAAGAAAGGCAAACGTAATGATGATTGCACAGGGATCGTCTGAGCTGAACCTAGCGTTTGTTGTCAAGGATTCTGACTGTGCAGCTGCCGTTCAAGCGCTACATGATGAGTTCAAGCTTGGGAGCTAAAAACGCTTAAACATCTTTGCAGAATCCAAGATACCAGTGAACAAGTTTGTCATTTTTGCAATAATAGCTATTCCAGCGCTTGCTGTTTCGTTTTTGGTATCAGACCCATTTGCCGTTGCAAAGCCACAAAGCAAGGTCCACTTTACCAAGACGTTTGTCTCATCTACTGATCCCGGAAGCGGAAACGGCCAGTTCGCACTAGTACTTGCGCCAAACCGCGACAGCATTTACACAGGATCTCTGACGTTTACTGCAAATAATCCAGTTGAGATTCTGGTACTGCACCAGATTCCAAGCCAGGACTCTCGGGGCCAGCCAACATGGAGCGTTGACGGAAATACCATTTACGGATTGACAGAAATTGAGGCTAAAAAGGCAGGAACATTCGACTTTACGGGCTCGGCAGTTGCATTTCGCAGTTCTTCTCCGTTTGTTGTAACAACAAGCGTTGACGGGTGGATTCGCGGACAGCCAGTCGAGCTGATATCACAAACATATGAAATCAAAGAACAAGAAATAGAACTCTTAGACCAAAACATTCCAGTTGTAATTCCGATGCGCGACGGATTCTACGGCAAAGGCCCTGTCAACTACATCATTACAGATTCTAGCAACAAGACAATATCGGACAAGCTCGCACAAAAGCATGGCTGGAATGTCAAGTTTGCGCCAAAGCTTCGATGGGCTCCGGCATCAGCTCAGGATACCATATACGCATTCACAAACGGAATCAAGGGAGACGGAATCTATGGGTTCCAGGGAGAAGTCTTTGGCGTAACGCCTGCACATAAAGAATACACACCACTAGCTAGTCTGGTTACAGTATCTTGGAAGGCAGGCCAAAAGCCTCAGGAACTGCAATCAGCAGAAGACATTCTCAAGGCAGAAAAAGATTCAAGACTAAGACTAACAAAGACAAACGTTACAGTGAATGTTCCTCAGATAATTTGGCCGGGGGGGCAGATCCAGACTACAAACAGCACTGTGTTGGATAATGCCCAAGTCTTGGAAATAAACAAGGATTCCAAAAAGGTGACATTTGTAGCTCATCGGGCTTGGGGTCCTGACGGCCGCATCACCTACTATATCATTCCGGATGCAACACCAAAAGGCCCAGCTGATATCATGAAGGTTCCAGTGTCTGGCAAGCTTGCAAAGGTTGCCACATCAAATGCAATATCGGAAATGTACCAGTTCAAAAATGGAGTAAAAGGCGCAGGACCGCTTGGATTTCAGCCTAGCGTATTGAGTTCAGCGCTGGATGAAAGGTACGTTCCAATATGCAGAATATCAATAGTAGAGTGGAAGGACGCAAAATCCGCCATTCCATTGCAGACAATTTCAGATATAGAATCCAAAAAGTCAGACGGCTCTGTCTTTGTCACACTGGCTAGGCCGCAAAGCGAAGACCATGTTGTGAACTGTCCGATTATAGAGTCGCCAAAATCCAACAAGGGATAAATTAGCATTTTAGAAAAAAAAATCACTTGGCAGGAAAACTCTACATTGTTGGCGTAGGCCCCGGAGCGCACGACCACATGACTTTTCGCGCAAAAGAGGTCATTGAGCAAAGCGACACCATAGTGGGCTATGACACCTATGTTGGACTGGTAGAAGATCTAATCCAGGGAAAGGAAATCCACCGATACGCCATGACTCAAGAAGTGGAAAGGGCAAAGCAATGCATCGAGCTTGCCCAGTCTGGCAAAATTGTATCTCTGGTTAGCAGCGGAGACCCAGGAATTTACGGAATGGCAGGCCTAATCTACGAAACACTGGCAGAGGCCGGCTGGGACCCAAAGACTGGCCTGGAAGTAGAGGTGATACCTGGAGTGTCTGCCCTGAATTCATGCGCTTCCCTGATTGGCTCGCCGCTGATGACAGACTTTGCCGTAGTATCTATGAGTGACTTGCTGGTACCATGGGAAATAATAGTAAAGCGAGTCGAAGCTGCAGCCCAGGGCGACTATGTAATTGTGATTTACAATCCGTCAAGCAAAAAAAGAATCCACCAACTACAAGACACAAGAAAATTATTACTCAAATACAGAAAGCCGACCACTCCTGTTGCCATTATAAAGGGCGCATATAGAGAATCTCAAACAATAGTAATTACTGATCTGGAAAACATGGAATCGCACGCAGACAAGCTAGGCATGATTAGTACCGTGATAATCGGCAATTCTTCTACATATAATTTCAAGAATTTGATGATAAATCCGCGAGGATACACATCAAAGTATAATCTACAGAGCTAGACAGAATTTTTTATTACATCTCGAGTGTCATCGTCCATTTGCAGCTTATCCCGTATTGGAGCGATGATTTTTACCAGATTTTCTGCTACAACATTTTTGAGATCCATTGGGTGCAGTTTTCCTGCGCCAAAGTCTGATTCTAGCTGGGAAAAACTAGAATAGCTCACGTTTCCGCCGAACTTTTCCGGCCTTTCCACTTTGAGCTCGGGCATTTCATGGAACAAGATGTGCTTTGCTATTTGGAGTATAGGATTGTTTGTCTTTCCTTGCTCGCACCAGCCCTTTTTTATCTTGGATTTTATTTCATCATCAGAATCATGAATGAAAACGCCAGAGCCTGGCTTTGACTTTGACATTTTGGTGCCTTCTCCTTCTTCACCTGTAGTTATTGGCTCTGTTAGTCCCGGCAACAAACCATGGTGGATGGCGACTGGGACCTTCCACTTCATCTTTGGAAATATTTCTCGGACTAGCATGTGGATTTTTCTCTGGTCCATTCCCGCATGCGCTATATCGACATCTATAGTATGAATGTCGACTGCCTGCATCGGAGGATACAATAATTTTGACATGTCGATTTTCTCGTCGCTTTCTGATCTTCCCATGATTGTCATTGCTCTCATTGTTCTGGCAAGAGTCATGTGTTTTGTAAATAACACAAAGTCCTTCCAGTATTCCTTGTGGGAATCATACAGCTCACTTCCGCGAATTATGTTTACGCCAGGGCAGACCAGCTTGAATGCGCGCTCGTAATAATGCGATACCTTGGATATGGTATCCCAGTTGCCGCCAAGCTTGTCGTTGATTAGCGTGTGCCAGTCTGCCAAAAAGACATTGCATTCAACGCCTGCCTTGATAAAATCATTAATCTTGAATCCTGTACTAATCAGACTTCCAAGATGCAAAAATCCGGAAATCTCTAATCCTATGTAATGTCGCGGCTTGGAATTTGTCGAGAACAGATTTGTCAGCTCTTCCTGCGTTACTATTTCTTCTGTTGGGGGCCGCAAGACCAGCTCGACTTTGCTTGTTACATCCAATGGTACTGGGTTTTGATTATAATCCTATAAAGTTACGTTTCTAATTCATCAAGTGATTTTCTCGGCCTAGTGGACAAGTAAAAGGCATGAGCTGAAATCAGAAATCCAACGAGGAAAATCTTTGTAGCAAAGATCAGGTTCCATGGTCTTGCACCATCCGGATATGCAATGGTTAGCCTGTCAATGTCTGGCACGTGCCCGTTTACTGTTCCTGCAGATATCAGTGCATTGAGGACCGTGAAATTGTACAATACCTCGTACAGATTTATGATTGCAAATCCCAAAAGCATCAGCTGCAACAAAGACATTCGCCAGGAATGGAGTCGTACTGCCTTTTTCCAGCCAATTCTGGAAACGCAGTACCAGCCTATAATACACGCAAAGAAAAGCCACGTGATCAGTTTTGCAAAGTGAGGAAACGGAATGTGTGTGGTGACTAGTACCTCTCCCATCACATAGGTGCCCTTTTGCTGCCATTCAGTAAGCATTGCCCATGTTCCATAGGCCATAATAGATAACATCACAAAAGCGCAGACATAGAAAATGTACAGGTAGACCTTGTATCCCGGATCTGTTTTCTGCAAGTGACGAGACATGTAATTGCCAAAAATTGTGATTTGGATATAAGAATTGTCCATTTATGAAATGAGGTTTAATTACCATCCATGTAAAACGACAAATCATGAAGATTCCAGTCAACATTCCCATAGTTGGCAGAGAGGAAATTGCCGAAGTCACTGCCGTTTTAAAAAAAGGAACACTGACATCTGCTGCTAGAGACGGTGGGCCTAATGTCCAGGAATTTGAAAGATTGGTATGCTCTTTTGTAAAATCAAAATATGCAATTGCTGTTAATTCTGGCACTGCTGCACTGCAAGCTGCCCTTTATGCCCTTGATGTGAAATCTGGCGATGAGGTGGTATTACCGTCATTTACCTTTGTTGCCACCGCAAATTCTGTAGTCTCTGTTGGTGCAAAGCCAGTCTTCGTAGATATCAGACGTGACAATTACACCATGGATCCAGAAGACCTACGAAAAAAAATCACAAAAAAGACTAAGGCGATCATCCCCGTACACCTGTACGGAAATGTATCATACATTGATGAAATATCCGAAATTGCGCGCAAAAGCCACATTCCAATAATAGAGGATGCCGCACAATCGATGGGCTCCACATACCGAGGAAAACAGACAGGTACATTCTCGGAGCTTGGTTGCTTTAGTCTCTATGCTGCCAAAGTAATGACATCTGGCGAAGGTGGAGTAATCACTACATCAAGTGAAAAGCTTCGCGACAAATTACTGATGATTAGAAACCACGGGATGGTTCATGGATATGATACCAGAATTCTGGGCCTAAACTTGCGATTGCCGGAAATCAATGCAGCAATTGCTAAAGTACAGATGAAAAAGCTTGCAGGATTTTTGAGGAAAAGATCACAGAACGCCAAAATTCTAACAGAATTGCTTTCTGGCGCAGATGTGACACTACCCATACCAAGAAAGCACGAAAAGGTAAACTGGTATTTGTATACCATAGCTAGCAAAAACAGGGACAAGATTTCCAAAGCACTAAACGAAAACGGAATTGGCGCCACAGTATACTATGGCATGCCAGTACACAAGACTCCATATTATAACCAAAAGGCAAAGCTGCCAAACACGGAATGGGCTGCAAAAAGTGTCCTTTCACTGCCCGTACAGCCACAAATAACGCAAAAACACCTGCAGACCACGGCTAGAATAATAAAATCACTATGAATCTGGGCCAAATTGCAGGCGAAATCTGCAAAGTTGTTTTTCCTATTCCGGAGGAAAAGTTCGTCGGAAAATCAAGCGGCATTGCAATCTGCACATTGTCCAGCATAGATCTGCTAAAGGAAATCTCACAGTCTGATATGATGGACAAAATTGCAGTTGCTGCAAGACTTTTCTCAGAGAACAAGGGAATTGATGAGCTGGTAAGATACGTAAATCAGAATCCAGGCCTGCACACAATCATTGTTTGCGGAAAAGAAGTGTCAGGCCACAAGACAGGCCACGCACTGTTTTGCCTGCACAAATATGGAACGGATAACTCTAATCGGATAATAAATTCAGTCTCCCCTGATCCAGTACTGACAATATCAAAAAAAGAAATTGCAAATTTTCAAAAAGTAAAGTTAGTTGATCTGATTGGCAAGACCAAGCTGGAACAGATTATAATCTAGTAGCCGTTTTTCTGCCTGTTTCGATTAATTTCGTTTTTCTTTCTGTATTCTGATACAATATCGTCTGGCGTGAGGTTTAGCTCCAAAGATGCCTGCACCACAAAATGCCAAATGTCGATTAGCTCCTCTTTTGCGTCATCTATACTAAACGGAGTCGGTTTTTTCCACCACTTCCAGTTTGTTGTGCGCTGTAGTTCTACTGCCTCATGCATTATGGCAGTGGCCAGTGCAGATACTCGACCTTCCGAGTCCTTTGGGTATCTATCCAAGTTCATCATCTCGGCTAGTCCCTTTTGCATTGCAAATATCTCATCTAGTCTGTCCATCAAAATCCCACGGGTAGATCCGCTAGATAACCTTTCAGAAATCAATCATTGATTGGTATTTTTTTATTCTGTTTTGGATCTTGGCCTTGGTTGTGCTGGTTAATCCGTCAAGGCCGTACTTTTCTACGGCAAAAGAGCCCATGACATTTCCATATACTACTGCCTTTTTGATTTCAGAAAGACTAGTGGAGTTTTTGCTTGCCAAATATCCAATCATTGCGCCCGCAAAGGAATCGCCTGCGCCTGTAGGGTCCACAATATCTTCCAGGGAGAACGCAACTGAAGGAAATATGACATCGTCAAAAAATAGAAGCGAGCCGTGCTCTCCTTTTTTTATAATTACGTATTTTGCGCCCCAGCCCATCATTTTTTTGGCGCACTTGATCAGATTGTGTTCTTTTGTGAGCAGTTTTGCCTCTTCGTCATTAATCACAACGGCGTCAACTGAGCCGATCATCTTGATTACGGAATTTCGCTTGGAGTTTATCCAAAATTCAATTGTATCACACATGGAAAATTTTACATTGTCAAATTCGCGGATGATCTTTGTGTTTTGGTCTGGGTCGTTGTTTGCCAGATACACAAATTGGGATTTTCTGTATTTTTCCGGCACCACTGGCTGAAACGATCCTAAAACATTAAGCTCTGTCTTGTTTGTGGTCCTAGTGGACAGAGTTTTGTCGTAGCTGCCGTCATAACGGAATGTCTTGCCCTTGTGTATTGCAAGGCCTTCCAAGTCCAGATATTTTTTTAGAATATTGTGATATTTTTTTGGAAAGTCGGTTCCAACCACTGCTATCAGACCAGTCTCTACAAAAAAGCTGGCAGATATTCCTGCAAATGTTGCAGCCCCGCCAAGGACATCTTTTAGTATTTTATCTGGCGTGCGAATCGTATCTAGGGCAGTAGAGCCAAAAACAGTAAGCATTGTTTGAAAAATTATGCGTCTGCTATAAATTCCCTAGTCTGGTCGTATGTTGGGTAATACGTAAACGGCACATCTATTGACGCAAACAATAGCTGGTATTTTGTAACGCCGGAAATCTTTACCTGTGAGTTTTCCGATGCTGCCTGGTCTTTTAGCCAGACTCCGCTAGTTGTTGCAGTGCCCAGTGCCGGTAATGCAAATGGGTCCAGCTCGCCTGCTCCAATTGTCTTGTCGTTTGCAATTATTGTAAATTCAGTTTTTCCTGCAGTGAGAAACAGCAATGATGGGTTGTTAAATTCCAGCTGCAAATTGTACAGCGAGCCCTTGTCTGATTTTTCCAATAGCTTGCTTTCTGTTATCTTGGCATTGATTTGCGAGGCAGATGCGTACTGCGTATAGCCAAATACCATCAGGCTCACTATCACTATGATTACGGCTGCTGCCTTTTTTGCCATGCCTAATACTCTGAAATTGGCTTTTGTGCAAAGGAGGCAAAAAGATCATCATTTGGTGTGTAAAAGTTTTGATCCGCCCTTTGAGTTCATTTAAGCTTGCAAGATAAATCGAATTCTGCAGCAGTTTTAGTATAATGGCAAAGATAAGGCTCAGGTTCGGCGCAAACGAAGTCGAGATTGACTCGCGTGACTTTTACATCGACAACGACACTGCATCCCAGGTGATTGCCGACTTGGCGTTCAGACTGCAGGAAAACTCGGCAAAAGTAGTGACCGAGGAACCAACACTGGAAGCGCAAGACATTGCCGCAACATACGAATCAAACCTGAGCTATCTCAAGATGCTCAAGGACGCAGAAGTACACGAGCCAGAGTTTACCGCGCCAAGGCAAATCTCGCCAGAAGAGCTGCCAAGCAAGATTGAAGGATTGGAGTTAGATGGATTTTTCTCAAAGCCACGAACAGTATCAGAGACCGTAGAGCAGCTGCTCCAGCACGGAATGATTGCAAGCCCGCTTGCAGTATCAAAGATATTAGCAAAGATGGCATTTAACAAGGAGCTGGAAAAGAGCTCTGAAGAGAAAAAGACCTTTTACCACAAGGTACTGCTCAACTAGAATACTTGCAGATGTCGCATTTTTGGAAGATAGTTCCGTCCAGATGATCAAAGTGTGTATTACATTGAAGACAAGTATGGTGCATCTCAAAATATCCGTCTGATTCTTTTTCTCCCACCTGGAATGATTCCAAATTTGGGCTCTTACATTTGATACAATGGCATCCGCAATCGCACTTCATTGTTTGATACAAAATGATTTGCGTTAATAATTCTGACTCACATTATTATACCAAAATGCACTAGGAAATTTGTTGGGTAAAAAAAGAATCATCCCGCTGGAAATTGACGATCACTACAAATTGTTTGGAAAGGAACCTTGGGAGGTCGACTATGGGGAAAAATGCCCCATGTGCAATGTCCGAATTGACGAGTATGGGTTTTGCTCTTGTGGCTCTAGCGGCGACTGAGCCTGGTGGAATAAACCACGGCAACCATTGCTGCACTCAACACCAAAACTGTGGCAAGCGGGAATTCCGGCACAACCGATACACCTAGAATTGTTATTGTTCCTGCCTCATGCGGATAGAGATGTAGCCAGACATTGCCGTCTTGGCTTGTTCGCTCTTGCTTTAGTATTGGCTTGTCGTTGAGTGACACTTGATATGGGTTCCACAACAAGTCTTGCGGAATTATCAGTGTGATGTACTTGTTTGGTTCTGTAATATCGAAGCTGAGAATCTTGTTTGGTTGATCTAGAGTCAGCTCAGAAATTTCTGTCTGGGTTATGATTTTAACATCAAATATTTGGCCTTCCCATGTTACTTGTTTTGTTATAACAGTTGGCTCTAGTTCGTATTCCAGCTTCATTTGGCATCCATGGCAGAGGAATCCCCTCTGGTCTCCCAGTCTGACTAGATTTTCATTTACGTAGAACAAATCCACTCCTTGCGGCAAATAAAATGCGGTTTCTGCCAAATAGACATAGTCCCACGTCCACAGACCGTTCTTTTTTTGTATTATTCCCTCAACGTCGTATTCTATTGTGACATCATCACGCGTCGGGAACAGGACAATTCCTGGATTTTCCCCGCCGGCCTCTGCATACATTGGCTCTTCTCCCTCATCATCAATTATGGTAAAATTGGTAAAGTCAGGTGATAGAAACTCGACTTGCTTTGGACTGTTTGATTTTTCGACTTCATGGGTTACGTGCACGTCCCCATTTTCTGAGATTCTAATGGAGACCTGCTGGACTGCCGGCTCGCCGATTTTGATTTCTTGCGCAAACGCCGAATATGAAAATATACCAGATATCAACAATATTGCAAGAATTGCTTTCATGTTTATTCAGAGATTGTAACCTTTGTCATTCGTACTTCTTGCAGAGGGCAGTCATTTCTGTCCCTTTGTTGGGAAACAATTTGGTCGGCTACTGGCATTCCCTCTAGGACTTCGCCAAAGACGGTGTATTGCCTGTCCAAAAACGTGCTGTCTGAAGTTACTATAAAGAACTGCGAGCCTGCGCTGTTTGGATCCATTGCTCTTGCCATAGATACTATTCCTCGTAGATGTGATCTTGTGTTGAATTCCGCCTTGATTGTATAGCCTGGGCCGCCCTGACCCCACCTGGACTTGTCTGCGGTCTTTGTGTTTGGGTCTCCACCCTGAATCATAAACCCGGGAATCACCCTGTGGAACAAAGTTCCATCGTAAAATCCGGACTGGGCAAGTTTTACAAAGTTTCGTACGTGTTCTGGCGCAAGTTCCGGCAGCAATTTAAATACAATTTTTCCAAACTTGGTTTCTATTGTTGCCTGGGTCAATTATACCACGATTCGCCTCTGAGCATAAGAGTCTTGCTATTGAATTATTTTGAAAGTGTTTTGTAAAAATTACAATTTTTAATTTTTGGATTTTTGTCCGAATCGAAAATCGTTTTGTAATGCTCCGGGGATCGTTACGACTTTACATATTATAATAATTTTTTGCAGCTCGGAAAACTCTACAATTTTTTCCCAAGAAAAGTTATAGTCTTATATAGATCGGGAAAAATTACAATTTGTGAATCGCACAAATCAAAGCACCGTTATCAAAGCAGCAATCAACACCTACCTTGAGAAGGGGCTGACAGACAAGCAAGACATTTACAGCAAAGTTGTCGAAGAACTCGGCGTTCCAAGACCAACTGTGCGAAGGGTTGCACGCGATCTCAGAAATGAGCTTCTGTCAAAAATAAAGATTTTACAATCCGAAGTCCCGCAAGAGATTATCGTATCAGAAAAAGACGAATAAACTTCGTTTATCTTTTCTTTTATTATTATGGGATTCAGCATTAACGTTATATTCGACTTTTCTAGCCTTAAAACATGGGTTATCTGCGAAACCACCTAGCAACAGTCGTTACTGGTTGTTTTGCAGTATCTTTAACTGGCCTATACTTCTACATGCCTCCGGCGCTGAACCAACTGCTCCTAGTTTCTCTCATAGTTACTTGGTTTTTGGTTGCAATCTGCTATTTGGCGCAAAAAAGCGCTGACTGGACCAAAAAGCATGGCGGCCACGAGCATTCTCATGCAGAACACGCCCATAGCCATCCGCATGAGGAAAAAAAAAGCTCGACTAGAACAACAAACATCTCTGTAGACGAGCTAAATCGATTTCGTGAGTCGTTTACTGCTGAGCTAAACGAGCTCAAAGATGAGGTGAAGCTCAAGGACAATGAAATCAACAGGATGCGACAGGAAATTGCCAATTTAGAGACACTTGTCCAAATAGAGGCGCTAAAGGCAGAACTTGCAAATTTGAAAGCGGCTGCCGCAAAGAAAAGATAACTCACTTGCAGTGAGCGCAGGTTTTTGCTCCGCGATGGTTTTTCTTGCATCCAGGGCAGCTTATTGCGCCGCCAAAATGGCACTTGCAGACACAACCATCGTTTAGCTGTTCCATGTGTATCATTGATACGTCATCTTAATATTTGACTTGGGCAGAAGTTGCTTAATGTTCGTCAAGGCAGTCATTGCAACACTTGCATTTGCAATTGTAATGGCAACCGTAAATTCTGCATTTGCAGAAACAAGCCTGACTCCAATAAATTCTTCAATTGGACTAGAAAAAACGGAAGTGCCATTTTCTGCTCCAAAAAACAACAAGCTTCCTTGGGGATTTGTTGAGGGAAAAATTGCAAACCCAGTTGAGGGCCATCCAGTAATCATACAGATATTCAAAAACGGTGATCCGGTCCACTTTGCACAAACCGATGTCAAAGAAGACGGCTCTTATGAGTACAAGTTCCGAGTAAGAGATGTCAGCGGATCAAAGATCACAAAAATCTTTGATGGTGACTATATCGTCAAAATATTCAAGGTAGTGTACCTACCTGCTGGCTCTACTTCGGTCTAGAAGCCAAAAGTAATGTTTCATCAACTAGTTCCCTGAGCCTGGCTTTGCCTGCCTCGTCGATTATTCCATCCTTGATTTGTTCTACTGTCATGAATACTGCCTTGGGGTTTGTTATGACCCTAAAGTACGACATCAGCTGGGTCAGCAGTGTCTGCACGTCCGTAAAGCCAATTTGTCCTGAGGCCAAAATTGCAAGTCCTGCGGTTTTTCCGGCAGTGGACTTGTAGTTGACATACTCGAAGAGATTTTTGAGTGCGGCGCTGAAAAATGAGTTGTAGATGGGCGTGCCAACCAACCAGACGTCTGCATCCATGATGTCCTTTGCCGCCTGTGTCGTTGTATCAGAATAGGTCACGTCGTATCCCTTGTAGCAGTCAACCATGCCATCGGACAAATTGATGAATTTTGTTTCTGCGTTTTTTGATTTGGCGTAGTCATAAACGAACTTCATCATTACTTGTGTTACTGCCTGCTTTCGTGGGCTGCCAGAGATTACAACTATTTTCATCAGGTTAGGTTTCTCTGTTCTTTATTTAAATTAGAAAGTAAGTTTGGCAATACTTGGTGAAATAATGGTAAGCGGGCTTGGAGGGCTTCGATCCCTCGACCTGTAACTTAGGAGGCTACTGCGCTATCCATGTTGCGCGCCGAAATTGGCTCTGCGCTACAAGCCCAGCACAAAACCGAAGGTTTTACTTCATAAAAACATAATCAAGATTTGTTCTGATTAGCTCGTTGATTTTGTTCCAGAGATCACTTGATGTTTGGCCCCATTTTTCAAAATATACAACGTCCTTGAGCTCAAGGCGTGGAAGCCATTTGGCAGTCTCCAAGTCCGGCTTTTCTGCAAATTCTTCCACATGCCCAAGGCATAGATATGCAACCGGTACAATGTGCTCTGGCAGATTCAGTGCTTGCCTTAGGGTTTCATTGGATAGAATGCTGACCCAGCCCACACCGATTCCTTCTGAACGGGCTGCAAGCCACAGATTCTGCACTGCGCAACAAACACTATAGATTCCTGTTTCTGGGATGCTGGATCGGCCGATCACAAACGGGCCGAACCTAGTTGGATCATAGGTGATGCATAGATTCACGTCAGATTCCAAAATTCCTTCCAGCTTTAGTGAGAGATATTTTTCCTTTTTTTGATCATCTACATCACTTGATGAGCGGGATTTTTCAGCTTCAAAAGATTCTTTGACCTTTTGTTTTGTGGTGTTTTCTCTAATCAAAACAAAATTCCATGGCTGGGAGAACCCAACAGACGGTGCGTGATGAGCTGCATTAAGAATTCTGGCTAGTGTCTCATCAGGAATTGGTTTTGAGTTAAAGTGAGATCTTACGTCTCGCCTTGTGTAGATTGCCTTGTAGAGTCCAGATTTTTCTTGGCTGGAGAATTCGCTCATGAATCTGTTGATGCCGCTTAAAGGTTAATAATGTAGAGCTCATGGCCTGTACTTTATTGGGCCGGTAGTCTAGTTGGTTAGGATACCGCCTCGACACGGCGGTGATCGAGAGTTCGAATCTCTCTCGGCCCACCTTTTACAAAATTATTGAGAAACGTTGAATTCTTTTTCGACTAGGCTCCAAGCAGATTCTACTACGACTAGGCCTTTGGCTGAATACACGACTGGACTTTTTGATGTTATAGCAGTGTATGCGTCTGCGTTCTCTGTTGTTTTAGTAAGAGTAAATGGGCTTGGAAGCTCGATTTCGGCATTTGGATAGAATGCTGCGCGTCCAGGCATTGCAACGTCTTCTGTGGAATACTGGCTTTTGCCAATTGAGACGCCATTTGCAAATAATTCATAGTCGATTCTAGATATGGTAAATGTCTTGTCGCTTGGGTTCTTTATTACAAATCCCACGTCAAGTCTTGCTTTACCCTCTATGGTATTCTCACTTACTAGTTTGACTGTGCCCATGTCTATTTCGACCTGAGCTAGTTTGGGATTGTCAAGACTTGCATACCAAGTGATACCGCCAAGCATTGCAAGTAGGCCGCCTATTGCTACATACAGAATCATTTTGCTTTGAAGCGCCAACGAATGGTACCAAATTATCTGAACTAAAAAATGTTGGTTTCACTTAGATAATATTTGAAAGCAAGCGCAAGAGTTCATTGGCACTAGAGCAGGCAATCATCACGTGGATTCACTTGATTTGTTCGGCGATCTGGGTTGGCGGCTCATTATTCATTGCCATAGTTTTTGCTCCGATTCTCAAGTCGATGGTGCCAACAATGCAAGAACGACTACAGATAATGATCAAAGTTGGTAGACGATTTAACAAAATTGCAATACCTGCCCTATTGATTTTGATTGCAACTGGCGTGTGGAACTCCCACCAGATTCTGAATAGGCCTGAATTTTTGTTTACATCCAGCTATGGGATGATGCTGATAATCAAGATGTTTTTAGTAGCTGCCCTTTTGGGTTCATTTGCATTACATGTGAGAATAATCAGAAAAGAAGTAGAAGACAAGATAATGCAGGGCCAGCTTAGCCAGGAACAGATAACCAAGCTGCGCAAAAAGATCATAATTGTAGGCGAAGTAACCGTTGTTCTGTCCGTTTTGGTGTTGTTATTTGCCGCAATACTAGATGCTGGTCTCTAAGCCTGTTATTCGTATTTCATAGCCACTGTTGATTTTGCCTACGCCGTACTTGCAGCCAGTAATCTTTGATGTGATGTAGAGATTTGTCTCCAAGTGTGTTGAGATTTGCTGTACAGTAAAAATCGACATTTCTCGGATAAGAGCAAGAGGCGTTACTAGCATATCAGACAGATTTGTATCTGCACCAAAATTCGACGATACAAATGCAGATGTGGAATTTTTGCCAAACTCTTCCTTGGGATCAAACAGCTCGTCTGCACCATTAATTGAATCAGAATCATGACTATACATCAGAAAGGATGCTCCGGGATTTAGCGCTCGGTCTTCTGTGATTTGTGATTGTGTGGAGAATCCTTGCTTTTGTAAAACATCCTTTGCAGATGCAATTGAATTTGATATTTCATTTTGGTTTAACCCAGAAAAAGAGCAGAGAATTTTTACGTTCTTTGTGGTTCTCTTTGAGAGATGTATTGGAATTAGCTTCCGACATGGAAAAACTGTGAGGTCTATTTGGCCTCCCCCCTTTGGGTAATAGCCGCGTTTTTTGATATTCATTTCAAATTTTATGCCAAGGCGCAAAAATGCTTCGCCTAGAACAAACTTCGTGTAATTTGATGTGGGACTCCACGGAACATCTGTTCCTCCAGAAATTGACAATTCCAGTTTTTTTCCTGCAAGTGCCACAGCCGGAATTATTGCCTGCAAAATCAATGAAATGCTGCCAGCTGTTCCTACATTTTCCTGCAGTTTTATGTCTTGGATCTGTCCTGGCGAAAATGTTATACTGGTAGATCCTACTGACAGTCCGTCAATTTTTGCGTTACAAATTTTGCCGAGAATCTTGATCGTGGATAGATGTGATGGTCTGAGGCCTGGTATCTTGCGATTGTGACGAATGTTTTCTATTTTGATTGGCTTTTGCGTTATGGCAGAAAGCGTTAGTGCGGAGCGCAAGATTTGTCCTCCGCCTTCGCCGTGCGAGCCGTCGATTCGCAGTGCTTCCATTTGTTCTGGTTTCATTGTTTAGTTTTTAAATCAAGTGCAAGGAAAAAAATCATGGATGGTCTTCTCATAGGCAGATTCCAGCCTTTTCATTTGGGGCATTTAGCCGCAGTAAAATTTGCACTGACCCAAGTGGACAATTTGGCAATAGGAATTGGCAGCTCTAATCGATTCAATGAAAAAAGAAATCCATTTTCAGCAGAAGAGCGAAAAGAAATGATAGAGTCATCCGTGGAAAAATCTGATTTGCAGAAATGCAAGATCTATTTTGTGCCAGACGTAAACGATCATGCCAAGTGGACTTATCATGTTGATAGCATAATTCCAAAATATGATGTGGTGTTTTCAAACGATGATTTTACGCACGAATTGTACAAAAAGCGCGGAATCAAAGTGATATCAGTTCCACTAAAGCAAAGAGAGATCCTGTCCGGAACTGACATTAGGCAAAAAATAGCAACAGGACAAAGCTGGGCCGAGTTTGTGCCGCAAGGAACCGCAAAGGTTTTGCTGAAAATTAATGCACAAGATCGCCTGGCCAAACTTTAGTTTTAAATAAAGCCCGCAAAACAGGTCAAACTGCTTATGGAATATCTAGTCATGTTGCCTGGTCCAACAAACGTACCAGAGCGAGTAATGCGCGCAATGATCACGCCAATGATTAACCATAGAAGTGACGATTTTGTAGAATTATACCAAGACGCCGTAGAAAAAACTCAAAAAGTTTTCAAGAGTAGCGGCGAGGCAGTCTTGCTTTCAGCATCCGGAACAGGAGCTGTTGAAGCAAGCGTTATCAATATTGTAAAGCCTGGGGACAAGGTAATCATCCCAACAAACGGAGAGTTCTCCGGAAGACTGGCGCAAATGCTGGAATGGGCCGGCGCCAAAGTCATAAAACTGGAAAGCACCCCTGGAACAAACGTAACATTTGATCAAGTAAAGGAAGCATTTGATAACAACAAGGACGTCAAGGCGTTCTATTGCGTATGGAATGAGACTTCAACTGGAACCATGATAAAATATTTGGATAAAATCAAGGATCTTACAGCAAGAAACGACGCGTTCTATGTAGTAGACGGCGTTTCCATTGTCGGCGGCGAAGACCTAGAAATGGACAAGTGGGGAATCGACGTTGCAATGACTGGAGCACAAAAGGCATTTGCGGCACCGCCGGGAATCTCACCAATTGTGGTAAACGAGCGGGCCAAAAAATACATGAACGCAAATCCGCCAAAGACAATGTACTTTAATTTATCAAGATATTTCCACTATTACGAAGAGGCAAAACACACTCCATTCACGCCAGCCCTCCCGTTGCTATATGCATACAGAGAGGCAATGAACGTCATACTAGAAGAAGGCCTAGACAACAGAATCAGAAGACACCGAGTATGCTCACAAGCACTCTATTCTGGATTATCCGAGCTTGGCCTGACTCCATTTGCAAAAGAAGACGCAAGATCAACAGTTGTGGTCGCACTAAACTACCTACAAGGACTAGAGGACAAGACCTTTAGAAACACACTTGCAGACAAATTCCGAGTTCTAGTTGCAGGTGGATTTGGAAACCTAAAGGGCAAAGTATTCCGAGTTGGCTGCATGGGCGAGGTCCAAAAATACCACGTCATGCGAACAATTTCTTCAATCGGCTCCACACTAGAAATGATGGGCTACAAGACCAAACAGATGGAAGCCCTCAAAGTTGCCGAAGACAAACTCAAGCAGCTTTAATATTAGGAAATTCGAGGAGCGATCGCATGGCATTCACTAAAGGCTCATTGATTCTAATTGATTATACTGCAAAGGTAAAGGACTCTAATGAAGTAGTAGAGACCACCATTGCGGATGAGGCAAAAAAGCACAATCTATTCCAGGAAAACATCAAGTACCAACCAAAACTGGTCTCAGTAGGCGAGTCTTGGGTCCTAAAAGGACTTGATGATGCCTTAGCAAATGCAAAGGCGGGCGACAAGCTAACAGTAGATGTGACACCAGACAAGGGCTTTGGCGAGCGCGACTCTGGAAAAGTCCGCATGATTCCACTAAGAAAGCTAGGCGAAGACGCAGACAAGGTCGGCGTCGGCGATACTATTGAAGTTGATCAGAAAACAGGAGTCGTAAGATTTGTCGGCTCTGGCAGAGTCCAAGTTGACTTCAACCATCGACTAGCAGGAAAGACCGTAGTCTATGATGTCAACGTGCTCAAGGCACTAGAGACACCTGAAGACAAGATCAACGGCATTCTAAAAAGACACCTGCCAGTGGAGGATTCGAAAATATCATCGAAGCTAAACGGCAATACACTTGATGTTACAATTCCAGAAGAGATCTTTGGCGCAGAAAGCCTGAGAATTATCAAGCACTTTATCCAGATGGACGCCTTCAAGTTTGTCCCAACACTGGAGAAGATCAACTTTGTTGAGACATATGCCAACAAAAAGACAGAAAAGAAAGAAGAAAAGCCACAAGAGGCAGCTGCAGCTGCTCCAGCAAAAAAATAAGTCTCTCCTAAAACTTAAGAGTCCCTCCTAGATTGTTGATTTATTGTCAGCAGTTACAGTAATTGGCGGAAAGGCATCTGAAGATCTAGCAAGAAAACTGGCAAGAAAACTAAAGGCAAATTTTGTTTCATCTGAGCTGCGAGTCTTTCCAGACGGTGAAAGCAAGGTTACAATTTCTGCAAAACCCAAAGGCAAAATCATTGTAGTAAATTCGACATACCCACCCGTTGACACCAACCTGATGCAGACATTGTCACTTATCTCAAAGGCAAGGCAGTTCTCAAGGCAGGTAATCTGTGCCATACCATACATGGGATACGCACGACAGGATAGAGAATTCCTCCAA
Source organism: Candidatus Nitrosotenuis aquarius (assembly GCF_002787055.1). Lineage (NCBI taxonomy): Archaea > Thermoproteati > Nitrososphaerota > Candidatus Nitrosotenuis > Candidatus Nitrosotenuis aquarius. Next base: position 1,260,208 of record NZ_CP024808.1, on the reverse strand, counting down.
GGAGAGATAGTCACGTTATCGGTTATTGCCAAGCTTCTCTCGGCCGCAGGCGCATCGAAAATTATAGTAGTTGATATGCACAGTATGCTTGGGCTCAAGCATTTTACCATTCCAATCAAAAATGTCTCTGCGGTACCAGAACTAGCTAACTATCTCAAAAAGCTCAGGCTCAAAAACCCACTTGTGGTCTCACCAGACTTGGGTGGCAAAGAGCGGGCAAAGGAATTTGCAAAATTCTATGGAACCAATTACATTGCATTGCAAAAACAGCGCGACAGAAAGACAGGCAAAGTCCAGATCATGACTGCAAACCTTGACGGAGTAAAGGGGCGAGACCTCGTACTAGTGGATGACATGATAAGCACCGGTGGAAGTATTGTCAAGGCAACGCAGTTTCTAAAAAAGCAAAAGTGCGGACGAGTCTATGTAGCATGCACCCATGCGTTACTAATTGACAATGCTGAAAAGAAAATTAAAAAATCTGGCGTCTCTGCTATCATATCTGCAAATACAATTCCTGGCAACACGTCAATAGTTGACGTCTCTGGAGTAATTGCAAAGGCAATCTAAATGCCAGAAAGCTTTTTTCTAGTTTCAAAAGAATATCCAGAATTAGCAGTAGACGAGGTAGTCACACTGGTAAAAATGTACGACAGATTTGCCAAAGTCAAGACCATTTCCAATTTGATTCTGGTGCAAAGCGTTACTCCTTGGGAGAAAATTGCAAGACGCGCCACATTTGTAAAAACTGCAGGACAGCTATTGCGCAAAATGTCCAATGTATTCTTTGATGAGAATAATTATTCTCTTTTGTTTGGCGCAAAGTCATTCATGTGCAAGGCAATCAATCTCTCAGATAGACCAGTAGACATTCCGGAAATAGAGAGATCGCTAGGCAGCATGGTCTCTACTTTTTGCAATGCTAAGGTATCGCTGGAAGACCCAGACGTTGTGATATACATGATTTTCACAGAAGAAGAGAATTTTTTTGGGTTTGCCACTAAATTTGAGCCTGCAAAGCGACCTGAAAAGCTCACAAAATTCCATCATGAGCTGGACTGGAAGCTCACCCGAGCAATGATAAATCTGGCAAAAATTCACGACGATGAAACAGTCTGCGATCCGTTTTGCGGAACTGGCAGCACTCTGCTTGAGGCGCAGTCCATGGGAATCAAGTCAATTGGAATTGATTTTGATGAGAAAATGTGCAAAATAACAAAGGATAATCTAAAGAAAAACGGATTTTCTGCCGAGGTGTACAACCAAAATTATGATTACATGGACCAGCTGAGCTTTGATGGAATTGTAACTGATCTGCCATATGGCACGGCATCCAAGGTTTCCGAGCCGCCAAAGAAAATCATGAAAAAATTCATCTCAAAGATGCCAAAAAAGGCAAAATTTGCCATCATGTGCAAGAAAGGCCTGGACGACGGAGTCAAGCTAAACCTGACAAAAAAATATGAGATATACAGACACAAGAGCCTAACGAGGATGATTCTGGTAAAATGAAGCTAGTATTTTTGGGCACATCGGCGGCGCAGCCAACAGAAGACAGAGGACTGTCATGTATCTGCCTTGAGCGGGAAGGCGAAATTCTGATGTTTGATGCAGGAGAAGGTGCACAGGTATCGTATTTGAAGTCGGGCCTTGGCTGGAACAAGAAAATGAAGATCTTTGTAACGCATATGCATGGAGACCACTGCATTGGTGTTCTTGGATTACTCCAAACCATGACATTACAGCACAGAACAGAGCCAGTGGAGATCTACGGCCCAGACGGAATTGAACAATTCATTGGGGAAAACATTAGAATTTTGCAGTTTGGATTGTCATTTCCTGTTATCATTACTGCAGTAAGCCCCGGTACAATATGTGATGAAAAGACGTACCTTGTGCGTGCGCAAAAGGCGGAACACTCTGTCTTGGCGTTCTCGTATCTATTTGAGGAAAAAGACAAGCCTGGCAAATTCGACAGGGACCAGGCAATAAAGCTAGGAATACCTGAAGGCCCACTCTGGCATGACCTGCAGATAGGAAAAGAGATCAAAGTTGGTGACAAGACATTTACACCATCACAAGTAGTTGGAGAAAAAAGGCCTGGCAAGAAAATCGGAATCTCTGGAGACACCAGGCCTACCAAACTATTAGAGGAGTTTTTCAAAAATTGCGACTATCTATCATTTGATTGCACATTTTCTGACAAGCTCAAAGAAAAAGCAATAGAGACTAATCATTCTACTGCAAAAGAAGCTGCAACATTGGCAAAAAATGCAAATGTGGCAAATCTAATCTTGACTCATTTTTCTGCAAGATACAAAGATGAGTCCGAGCTGGTCCAAGAAGCAAAGATAATTCATGGCTCTGTGATTGCTGCAAAAGACCTGCTCGAAGTTGAAATAAGATAATGTTTGATTCTTTATCCAGACAAATCAAGGACGCAAAGAAAATAGTCTTTGTCACTGGTGCCGGCATATCCCAAGAAAGCGGAATTCCTACATTTAGGGGAAAAGATGGATTGTGGAGAAAATACGATTCGATGCAGCTTGCAACAATTGACGCATTCTATGAAGACCCAAAGCTAGTCTGGGAATGGTATGAGGAAAGACGGACAAATATTCTGGCTGCAAAGCCAAATGCAGGACATTTTGCAATATCTGAGCTTGCAAAATTCAAAGAAGTAATCGTATTGACGCAAAACATCGATGGTCTCCACCAAAGATCAGGAAGCAGGCATGTTTTGGAACTGCATGGCAGTATAATCCGTATAAAATGCACCGTTTGTGATTTCAAGGACAACATCACAACTTCATTTGACTCTCTTCCGCCAAAGTGCAAGTGCGGCAACATTTTGCGCCCAGATGTTGTTTGGTTTGGGGAAGGATTGCCACAGGATGTGTGGGATGAGGCTATCTCCCACGCACAAACCTGCGATGTGATGATAATTGCAGGCACGTCTTTGGTGGTATCGCCTGCAAATACTTTACCGCTATACGCAAAGCAAAACGGAGCTGTCTTAATCGAGGTAAATCCGGAAAAAACAGTCATGTCATCGGAAATGGATCTTTCAGTTAGAGAGACTTCTGCAAATGCATTACCAAAGCTTGTAGAGTTAGTGTCTACTGGCTAAACACACCATAAATGGTGTTTTCATTATTTCCTTGCGGATTGTACACTGACGAGTTTACTGTGCCGTATTCTGCATGCTCTACTATCATTTCTATTATATGCGGAGTATCAGAGACGTCATCAACACTTGTATCAAACTTTGATGCAAAAAATTCTCCAGAGAATAATTGTTTTTCAGAATTGCTTAGTGTCACTGTGACTTTGAGTGTCTTGCCAGAAGAATCCTCATAGTGAATCGATACTGTATTGTCATCGTTTTTTGTCGTGGTTAATTGTAATGTTTCAAAGATTTTGGTTTGCGGAGTCGGCTCTACCGTTACTGTCTGCTCACCAGTTATAGGATCAGTTAATACTGTTACTTGGACTGGCTTGTGTTTTTCATATTGGCAGTCCTTTAGTGTTATAGTATGTGTTAGCTCTTTTACTCCGTTGATTGTCTTTGCCATTTTAGGAACGGAAACCTTGCATGTTTTTTCATTCTCGTTTCTTTCATAGACTTGGCCAGAGTATACTTCTTTTTTTGGCGGAATGACTAGCTGGTCTTCAATTTTTGTAATCGGGTTTAGCTGGTCCACATTTGGCACGACATTATCAATTTTGTCGCCAACAACATCGGATGTCTTGTCTATTTCATAGGAGACTCGCTTGACTGTAGTATCCTTTAGTCCGTCAATGTTCTCTGCTACGGCATTAATTGTGGGATTTACGTTGATGCCTAGATTGTCCTGCTGGAAATAGACTAGGACTCCGGCTACTGCCAAAATTATGCCTACTGCCAGTAATTTTCCTATCAACAGGCATAGATATTGGAAAAGTCATAAAAAATCAGAAAACAAATCCAGCTGAGCAACTAGGGAAAAAAGATGACTAAGAGATGAGCCACTCTATTACGCGCTCTATATTCTTCGATGACAGAATAATCTTGATTGGGCCCAAAGGAGATTCGTCATCATGCTCACATACTGCAACATTATTTGCAAACGCCGCCTGCTTGTTTAGGTAAAACCAGGTAGAGTTTCCTTCGAGATTTTCGTTTAGAATTCGATAATAGATCTTCTTGGTGTTGTGATTTGTAATGGATTCGTGGATTTTTGAGAATGATTCCAGCTCTTTTGATGTTGCCTGTAGCGAGTATTTGCTTGCCTTGATCTCTACATTATCCAAGATGTTGGATATTGCCTGCTCTACTTTGGCAGGATCTTCTGATGGATTAATGGAACACACCGCCTCGATTTTGCAGTCAACTAGAGGAATCATGCAAGCCACTTGGAAATGATTTGGTGGGCCGTCTCGATTAGCTGGTCTACTGTGAAATTATTGTTGGATAGTGTCTCATCAGCTAATGCAATAGAAGCAGAGATTCCAACACCGATTTCCCTGTTGTCTCGCTCATCAAAGCTTTGTCTGTTTTGTGGATCATCGGATCGGTGTCGTGCAGACAGAAATGTGTAACGTGTGTCAGTTGATGCATGTATTGCCAATAATTTTACTGTGGCAAGTTTTTTGAGCACTTCGATTTCCGCATTGGATCGAACACCGTCAATTACCACAACATCGGATTTAGAATTTACAATTTGATCCTTGATTAATTCCGCTACTGCACCCTGGCCATTTTTTTCTCTTAGTTCTAACATTAGTTTGCCCAAGTTTTGGCCGGTTGGTTCTAGATTGCGTCTTTTTGCCTCCGCCCGCACTGCATCGCCCATGTTTATGCTTGTAAATCCCTTTTTTTGCAAGCCTGCAGCAATGGTGGATTTTCCTGCGCCAGGCATGCCAGTCAGGCACACAATCAGCTTTGTCATGTTTTTGCACCCTTTGTGCCCGATATAGAATTACCGCAAGCCATTAAAAAGACAAGTACATCATTTCTCAAATGCGAACATTTGTTGCAGTAGAGATTACTGATGGTACAGTTTTGGATTCAATCAAAAAAGTACAATCTGAAATCAAAATTCCTGCAAAGCCAGTTGAAATTCACAACATGCACTTTACACTAATGTTTCTAGGAGAGATAACAGAGGAAATGGCAAAAAAAGTTCAGGCCCAGCTGGATACCATACAATTTTCCTCATTTGATATTGGATTTATCGGGGTGAGTGCTTTCCCAAAGCCCAAGTTTCCGCGAGTAATCTGGATCGGCCTAGACCAAGGAGGAGAAAAGCTGGTCGAGCTTGCTAAACTAGTAGAGGAAAAGCTAGCTCCACTGGGATTCAGATCGGACAAGCCACTCAAGCCTCATGCCACCATATTTAGAATAAAAAACAAGACAGGCGACATTACAGACCAAATCTCAAAATATTCTTCTACAAAATTTGGCACACAAAAGGTATCTTCCATCAAGTTCAAGCAAAGCGTTCTTACACCTAGCGGGCCAATCTATTCTGATATAGGAGTAATAAACGCAAAATGAACCACATCCTAAAACAGGCAGAAAAGTACGTCATCCCATCGGAAAAGCTGCAAAAGCAAAAGGATGTGATTGTGGAGCAGTCAGTCAGATTAGTGCAAAAAGAGGCATCCAAGTATTCCCAGGTAACAGGAATTGAGATCGTCGGATCTTATGCCAAGGGGACGTGGCTTCCAAAAAGAGCAGACATTGATGTTTTTGTAAAGTTCCACTCCGACACCCCAGAAAAAGAGTTTGTAGATATTGGCAAAAAAATCGGATTTGCCGCACTACACCAGTTCAAGCCCTATGTCAGATATGCCGAGCACCCGTTCGTGGAAGCGCAAATCCGTGACACCAAGGTAAACGTGGTCCCTTGCTATGACGTGCAGGAAGGTGCCTGGAAGAGCTCAGCAGACAGGTCCCCGTTTCACACAAAATTCATGATAAAATCGTTAACTGGCACAATGAAAAACGAGGTAAGACTGCTAAAGGCATTCTTGAAGGCAGATGACATCTATGGTGCAGAGATTGCCAAGCAGGGATTTTCCGGTTATGTGGCAGAGGTCTTGGTTCTCAATTTCGGCTCGCTTGAAAATGTACTAAAAGAGATTGCGCAGCTAAAGGCAGGCCAAGTAATTGGAAAGACGACAAAGCAGTTTGATACAAAAATTGTCATAATAGATCCAATAGATGAGAACAGAAACTTGGGCGCTGCAATATCCAATGAAAACATTGGAAGATTTGTCCTAGCTGCGCGTGCGTTTTTGCGCAAACCAGCCTTGTCATTTTTCACTATAAAGAAAAAAAGCGCCAAGCTAGACACAAAAAATGTTCTGGTGTTATCGTTTAGGTACAAGCCACGCAGCCCAGACATAATTTGGGGCCAGATAAAGCGCGCGGCAACATCTCTTGCCACACAAATGAATCAGGCTGGGTTTTCCGTATTGAAGAGATCAGCTACCATATCTGAGAATAATGTTGCGTCATTGTTGTTTTTGTTGCAATCAAAAAAGCTGGATGACCTGCAGACAAGGCTAGGGCCAGAGTTCTTTGTAGCAGATCACGTGGAAAAATTCATTGCTGCAAACAAAAAGAAAAGTCTAGCGATGTGGATTAATGATGACGGAAAGGTTTGTTCTCTGCAAAAAAGACAAAACGTAGATGCACAAAAATTCCTAAAATTTCTCATCCAATATAATATAGAAAAATCTGGAGTTCCCGCTGGATTAAAATCAGAAATTAAAAAATTCAAAATCACAACTGCAAGTGCCGCCAAAGGCAAATCCATTAAAGAGGCTGCACGGAAACTCGTCTCAACAGATGAGACAATTTTTTCCAGCAAGTGATCTAGTCAAGGAACCATATTCTGCAATACTTGGATACCCAAGGGCGACTAGAGCGCAGCTCCAATCAAGAGTAAAAGAACTCAAGAGTCTAGGCATAGACGGTGTGTCATTTGAGGGTCCAATGACACTTGACAAGATCTGCGTTTTGGGCAAGGGCTATGCAGGAATAGTAGTCTTGGCAAAAATGGGCACAAAAAAAGTTGCACTCAAAATTCGCAGAACAGACTCGCCAAGACCAGACATGAAAAATGAGACTATACTGCTAGGAGCTGCAAACAAGGCAGGCGTAGGGCCCAAGCTGATAGCTAGCAGCAAGAATTTTGTCGTAATGGAGTTTTTGTCAGGCGTAAAAATCTACGACTGGGTCTCTGAGCTAAAAGGCAAAGGAAGTGCTGCCAAGCTAAAAACCGTGATAAAAAAAGTTCTAACTGACTGTTACAAATTAGATGAAGCTGGCCTTGACCATGGGGAATTAAGCAACATAACAAAGCATGTTATTGTAGGCAAAAACATCACCATGATCGACTTTGAGAGCGCCAGCTTGGAGCGCAAGGCATCCAATGTCACTTCAGCTTCCCAAGCCATCCTGATTGGCTCGGGTCTTGCAAAAATGGTAAATAGAATATACAAGCTTCCACCAAAACAAAAAATCATTTCTGCATTGCGCAACTACAAGGAAATTAGAACTCAACAAAGCTTTGATGACGTACTAGAGGTTCTCAAGCTGAGTTGACAGCTGCACTAAAACACCTCAAAAAAGACAGAAAGCTAGCCAAGGTAATCGACAAAATAGGAAAGTACAATCTACCAATTACAAAAAATCCATATGAATCACTAGTAGAGGCAATCATAACACAGCAGCTCTCTGGCAAGGCAGCTGATTCCATCTCCACTAGATTTAGAGAAATTTATGGAAGATTCCCCAAACCAGCTGATGTCCTAAAGACATCTGATGTCAAGCTGCGAAAAGATGGTTTATCGTACATGAAGGTCTCTTACATCAAGGATTTGTCTAGCAGAGTAGAATCTAAAGAGATCAGACTGTCATACATGAGAAATCTCACAGACGAAGAGGTAATTGAGCAGCTAACAAAAGTAAGGGGGATTGGACGCTGGACTGCAGAAATGTTTTTGATTTTTTCTCTGGGCAGGCAGGATGTTTTACCTGTGGGGGACTTGGGGCTCAAAAAGGGAATCCAGAAGCTGTATTCGCTATCAGATCTGCCAAAAAAGGAGCAAATGGAAAAAATTGCGGAAAAATGGCGTCCATATAGAAGCGTGGCTACGTGGTATTTGTGGCGCAGCCTGAATCAGTTTGACATTGGATAGAATCGTTTTTTATCAAAAATGTACTCTAGAATACATTGTACAAGCTATTTGCAATTCTGGTTTTTGCAATGGTATTATCACTAGTACAGACAGCTAATGCGGAAGAGATCCCAAACTGGATCAAAAGCAAGATCAAGCTTTGGGCCTTTGACAAGGTAAATGATCAAAGCCTGATTGATTCACTAGTGGAGCTGAGTAGACGTGATTTCATACAATTTGAAAAACTAAAGCCTGTCCAGACAACGTATAATCTGCCAAAATACGGTGAGACTGCATTTGTCAAGATCTCTGGCAGAACTGGAGATTTTGGCCAGACTAGTCCTGTAACACTGATTGTAACAGGTCCAGACGGTATACGAGCGGAATACACCATTCCAGTTTTGCAAAGCGGCGCATATTCTACTTCTATTCCATTGCATCATTATTCTCCTGCGGGAACATACGAAGTTTCTGTATATCATGCAGGAAAGGAACTAATGCCGTACTATTTTCATGTGCAAAAAAACTCTATAATTCCTTCTTGGCTAAAATTATCTGCTAAATGGTGGTCAGAGGGAAAAATATCGGACTCGGATTTTTTGCATGGAATCCAGTATCTAATTGACAAAAAAATCATAGCACTAGAGGTGGTAAATTCAAGCCAGATAGATCTCGGCTTAGATGTTACCATACAGGGCCAAAAGGCAGTAAGGCGCGGAACTGCACAAAACTTGGAAATCCATGTGGAGAATTTTGAAGGGAATGTAGAAGGCGCTACTGTTTTTGTGCGTGTTGAGGATTATGGGGAAAACATTCTAGAGGAATTCAAGGGAGAAACAGACTCTAATGGTGATTATTCGATATCGTATGAACTAAGCAAGGATTTTACCGATATAGAGACATTTTTGGTGTACGTGGATGTAACTGATGGAATAGCATCAAAGACTAAGGTGTTTACATTCCAGGTGTATTGTCTTTGCGGCGAGTCAAACTGCAAGTGTAGAAACTAGAACAGGCATCTAAGGCTTAAGGTCAACTCCGGCAGGCATGTTGGCGACAACCTCAAACGCCTAGTATGTGTACGTATGTCTAGCTATTATTCAGCATGCTGTTCAAAATGGACGCACTTGGTAGAAAGTTGAAATTTTTACAATGGTGGGGGGTCAGGCATGGTTTGTGTGGAAAATGGGGGCAGATTGTTCATAATTGGGAATAGATCTTGATTTGAGATTTTAAATTTCTGGTTCTTATCAAGTAATTTTATTCTAGGTGCTGTCAAATTTGTGGCTCACATCTCCAATTTTTATTCGTGTCAAGTCTCAGCTCATTTGAGTTTAAACTAGAGTAAAACTTGAATCGTTTATTGAGGAAACGAAAAACTTTTCGTGAATTATGGAATCGTGGTGGTTTTGACAGGGCTTGGATTAGCGGAGTGCTTTCCACAATCATAATGTTGGGGTTATTCTGGCCAGCTGGAATCGCACATGAATTAGGACATGGAATAGTCTGTTGGGTTAACGGTGGAGATGTTTTCTGGCCTTGGGTTTTTACTCGTTTGGCATTGATTTGTGATCCATTCCCTGAACATATGAAAGAAGTATCTTGGGCCATGGGTGGCTCTTTTGGCGTTTTTGCAAGTATAGCTCCAATATTCATTTTCAAATTTTTAAGAAAACATAACTTCATTCTAATCGGTTTTATTGGATCGGGGTTTTTGGAGTTAGGATATGCAATATTCGAGTCAACACAAAATGAATTATACCGTATTAATGATCTTTCAGCCATTTTACCCATTGTTCTCTTGGGGCTTCTTTCGATAGTTTTCTTTACGTGGTCTATTGATAAAATACGTGAACGTTGCTCCCGAAAAAAATCCATAGAATAACATCATTATTGATTCAAAAGAAAACCAATCACTCATAGGCTTGCGTTCTCGATTAGTCCTCCACTTGTCATGTCCCTTGATAATTATTCCGCAAACCTCGGCTGGTGTCTTGTTCTGTAAATTCATGTGAGGTCTTATGTTGTGATAGATTTGATAGCCTGAAATCAAAGGCGAATCGTCTTTCTTTAATCCTCTGACAACTTTTTCATGGTCATGGATTTCTCCGTTAAGCCCCCCCCCCAGCTTGAGTTTTGTTGTGGTCGATAAATGATCAAATGTGATTAAAATTAAAGTGGGGCCGGTGAGATTTGAACTCACGATCTCTAGCACCCCAGGCTAGCATCTTAACCAAGCTGGACTACGGCCCCTAAAAAGCAAGGCAAGACGTGAAATTATTAAATCCTGACGATATACTAATTCCATGAAGATCTGCTCTATTTGCAAAAAAATCTCAGGTACTGATCAAGATCATCTGGACTGCCAGGAAAAGCTGCGAATAGAAACAGAGGCAGAAGACTTCAAAAAGAACATCACCGAAAAGCTAGATTTTATGAAAAACGCAGACAATGTCAGTTCTGATCTCAAGGCACTGCTTGGCCACATGAGCAGAGAAAAGACAAAAGAGTCATAGCCATTTTGCAATTCTCTCCTGCTCAAAGTTTTCCTTTTCTATCATGTGTTTCGGTGCTGGCTCATCCAGTCTCGTTATAGGATTTGGCGATGCAAACATGTCCACATAGACATAGCCCGCAGTGTTGCCCATTTCCACAAAGCATCCACCTTTGCCATCAAAGACATCAGGGTTTTCCTTTTGTTTTATTTTTGATATAATATCTCGGGCAACTGCAATTCCCTCCCCTTCTGCAAAAATTCCAGCCTTTGGCACAGATATTGTACCAGTCACCATCATTGTGGTGACATCACCTATTGCATAAACGGAATCAATTGCTGTTTTGCAGTCGCGCTTTACTGGAATGTATCCACCTTCCTGTGCTAGGCCAGATTCATACACAACCTTTGGCGCCTTGTGTGGAGGTATAGCAATTAAAACATCAAATGGTACAGAGCTGCCATCCTCAAATTGTATGGAATTTTTCCCAACCGACGTTGTCTTTTTATTTCCATGGAATCGAATGTTTTCTTTGTTTAACATTTGTAATAGTTGGTTGCTCACCTCAGGCCCAGCCGCAGGAAGTGTAATTGGCGCGGGACTGTAAAAATCAATTTCAATTTTGTCACGCACTCCTTGTTCTTTTAGCATGGAATCTATGATCAGTGCAGCCTCAAATGGAGCAGGTGGGCACTTGTACGGCATTCCAGTAATGACAAAGCCTAGCTTGCCAGACTTCATCTGCGTAATTTTTTCTCTAATTTTTGGTCCATGCTCTAAATCATACAAAACATATCCATTTTCAGGCAGTCCAGAGATTTTCTCCGGCGCAAGTTCGACACCTAACGCAACAATCAGATAGTCATAGGATAATTCCTTGGTTGTGGTTTTGACCTTTTTTGCTTTAAAGTCAATTCCAGTTACGGATTCATTTACAAATTCAATCCCCTTTTTTGTTATGGTGTGCAGCGGTCGCTTTGATTTCTCAAATGTGCGAACACCCTTGATTATCCACAGCTTTACCAAGTCCATCATGAAGTAGTCTTTTTTGTCTACAACTGTGATAGAGACGTCAGACAGATTAGCTCGTAACTCATTGGCAGCTGCCAAGCCCCCAAATCCACCACCCAAAATCAGAATTTTCTGCATTATCGTTCTTGCGTGGTGGGCCTAATCAAAATTTCATTGACATTCATGTGTGGTGGCGACTCGACTGCAAACAAAATGGCATTTGCAATGTCTTCTGCCTGTAGTGCCACCATTTTCTTGGCCGACTCGACAAACCCCTTCAAAGACTCATCGGTAATGGTGTCGTTGAGTTCTGTTGCAACAACCCCAGGCTCTATGGAAGTAACACGAATGTTGTACCTGACGCTAAATTCTTGCCTTAATCCTTCAGAGAATGCCGCAACCGCATGTTTTGTTGCGCAATAAACCGATCCAGCAGGAAACACGATTCTTCCGGCAACCGATGACAGATTCACAATATGACCAGATTTTTTTGCAACCAAATGAGGAATCACAGCTCCTGTACAATACAACACGCCTTTTATGTTGACGTCAATCATCTGGTCCCATTCAGAGACTTTCAAGTTTTTAAAAAAGCTTAGAGGCATCAAGCCCGCATTGTTAACCAAAATATCGACTGTTCCCCATTTTTTCACCACGGCATCCACAAAGGAATCACAGTCTGTCTTTTTTGTCACATCAAGTCTTTGCATAAAGACCTCGCCACCGTCTTTTTCTATTTGTGATTTTACTTGCTCTAGTCTGTCTGTTCTTCGCGCACCGATTGCTACTTTGGCGCCTGCCTTTGCAAGTGCCCGAGCGGTTGCTTCGCCTATTCCGCTTGATGCGCCAGTAATAATAGCGACTTTGCCTGCAAGCATGATACCACTTTTCAAGATGATTGTTTTATGTTTTTAGTTTATTAGAAGTTCCACAATAATAACATCATGAAGAAAGTAAATTGCGCTTATTGCGGAAACGAGACAGATCTGCCCTTTGAGTGCAATTACTGCAAAGACGAGTTTTGTGCAGAGCACAGACTTCCAGAAGAGCATAGGTGTGTCAAGCTAAGCTCAATTCGCGCAAAACGCTTTGGCGAAAAAAAGGTAATCCGCCAGAAAAAGGGATTTTTCTCTAGAATGTTTGGAAGGTAATGTGTGGTTAACCCCAGCAACACCAGTGTTAAATTACGATACCATCAAAACACGCACAAAACTGCCTAGTTCTGTCTAGTTGCGAGCCCATCCACGCTCTATGAGCTTGAGTTTTGTTGCGGGCTTGACACATGCCGGATTGCCATTGCTTGCCTTGATTACAAGCTCGAGGCCGGCACTACAGATTTCTTCTTGTGTTTCTTTTTGCAGGCCTTGATCAAGTGCCATCACCTTTAGTATTCTGTCGTCGTTTTGCCTTGGAGATCCTCGCCCATCTTGATTGCTAGTCAAAAGATAGATGTAGCCGTCGTTGATGTGCACGTCGCGCAATCTACCAAAGGTTCCAGAAAATAATGACTGCTCTGAGAGAATTTTGCCCTGTGTCGTATCTATCTCAAATGCATGCAAATGTACGCCGCGCAAGTTTGCCACAAGGAATTTTCCCTTTAGGTCAAGGATTCTATTCCCATCATAAAATGCAGCACCTGACGGAGCCCACGCCACATCTCCCGTGTGAAATATTGGTGAGACATATTTCGGATCTTTCTCATCTCCAGTGATCTCCGGCCATCCATAGTTTTTGCCTGCAGAGATTATGTTTATCTCATCGCGCGCAAATCCCTTGTCTCCGGACGGGCCGTGCTCAGTTGCAACCAAAATTCCACTGGTAGGATCCCAGTCAAGTCCCTGCGGGTTTCTGTGCCCATACGAGTACACTGGCGAGTCCGCAAACGGATTGTCATGTGGTATTGTTCCATCAGGATTGATTCGCAGTATTTTGCCGGCAAGTGAGTCGAGGTCTTGCGCAAGCGACATGTTTGCGGCATCGCCCGTAGTTATGTACAGCTTGCCGTCAGGGCCGAATTTTATTCTCCCACCGTCGTGAATTGCAGCTCCCGGGATTTTGTCAATCAATACCAGCTCATCAGATACTGAATTGTTTGATTCTGTGAATCTAGAGACGCGGTTGTATGTTGAGAGAAATTCAGAATAAGTATAGTAAATGTACAGGTAGTGGTTTTCCTCAAAGTTCGGATCCAGTGCCAGCCCCAAAAGTCCGCCTTCCGCTCCCCCCACATCTAGCTTCAGGGCCGGGGAATTTTGGAGAGAGTCGTCATCGATTACCCGCAAGGCGCCAGTTCTTTCTGTCACAAAAATTCTTCCGTCCGGCGCAAACGCAATTGCCCATGGAACATCCAGGTTTTCCGCTATTGTTTCCACTTTTAGATCATGCTGTGGAAATTCCTGCGCCAAAACTACTTGCGTGCCGACAACAAGTACAACAAACAAAAATGCAAGCGCTATAGTCCTTCCAATCAATCTTGTAAGATTTTGCGATAATTGTTTTAATTCTTTGTGCATTTGTCAGAACTAGTTTTTACCATTATTTTCCATTTTAGCATATAAATGAAAACTAGTATATCGACTTGCCCGGTTTTATCTTGGAGAGTCTTGCCTGATACAATAACGCAGCAGCCAGCGCAAACAAAACAAATGCAGTAAGCCAGTGTGCAGTAATCAGCGTAAGATACGCAACCCCAAATCCAATTGATACCACTGCCTGCAATGCAAGTTTGATCCAGTTTTTGAGTTTGATTACACGAAATATCATTTCTATTACAAAGAGTGCGGCAACTGGATACACAGTCAGCAAAACAAAGTCAATTACGTCTACGTCTATGTGTGACATTAGTCCACGCTTATCTTTACTGTGATGTTCTTGGCAATGAGTGCCTGAGCGTTCTCGTTTGGAATTGTTGCAATTTCCTCTGCCTTGTATGGGCCATATTTGGTATAGTCAGCGCCCACAAACTGGTCAAAGTCCTTGAGGAACCTAACAGAAACTGGCTTGGTCTTGTGCTTTTTTGACACAGATTCCAATAGTTTGGTCCTGCCGTTCAGTGTTGCAGATAAAATCATCTCTTTTCTCTCCAGCTGGTCCTGCACTGATTCAATGATGTATTTTTCCTCGTCCAGCAGGTTAGTCAGGTTCAAGCCCCCATGGCTTACCTTGTTTATTCTAGTCTTGACGAGTAGTGTCACTATATTGGTAATCATCTCTACTAGTCTGGTTTTGATCTTACTTTCAATTCCGTCATATCCTTCGCTTTTTAGCTTGCCAAGATATTCAGACAGATTTCTATAAAATTGTGGCTCTAGTTCCTGTACGGTGTCATTTTCTATTTCCCGAACTAGTGTAGAATACAACAGGCTTAGATCAATTTTTTTTGCTTCCGACATTTGCTATCTAGGGCCCATTAGGATATTTAGGTTCATAACTTTTCATTCCTGTTTTGCTGTGATTTTGGTTAGTCAGTCAGGCACTATTCCAAGAAGAGCCAAAAATTAAGCCTTAAATCCAAGGCGTATCCGATTGAAATCTGAAGGAGCAATTGCCATACAAAGTAATTCACGGTGAAACAACTCAGGTCAAGTATTCCCCTGACGAAGTTTTTGCAAAAATAAAGCACGAAAACATTCGATTCATCGATTTACAATTTTCAAGTCTAGTAGGCAGATACCACCACACAACAATTTCTGCAGACACATTTACCCCAGACCAAATGAAGGATGGCCTGCCAAAGCTCGACGGCTCATCCATTGTGGGATTTACCAGTGTTGATGATTCAGATCTGGTCCTCAAGCCAGACCCAAGCACATTTGCCATAATTCCATGGGTCACTGAAAAAAAGACGGCCCGACTAATCTGTGACGTGTATTGGGGCAGGGGCAGAGGAAGACTAGAGCGCGACCCAAGAGCAATTTCGCAAAAGGCAGAGGAATATCTCAAAACACAGGGCTTTGATTTCAGCTATTGGGGCCCAGAAGTAGAGTTTTTCGTATTTGACAAAGTCCAGTGGGATGTCTTAACTCCATACAAGGGCCAGTCTTATTCCATAGAATCAAAGGAAGCTCCGTGGAGCCAGGAAGGAACCGGCTATCCAATGGGACTGCAAGAAGGATACTATCCAAGCACACCGTCTGACACACTGACAGAATTTAGAAACGAATGCGTTGATGTGCTAAATGAGCACTTTGGAATTTTGTGCGATAATCACCACCACGAAGTAGCAACCGCAGGCCAGTGTGAAATCGACATCAAATATGATTACATGACAAATGCCGCAGACGGCGCGCAGACATACAAGTATGTCGTAAAGAACATCGCGCAAAAGTTCGGCAAAGTAGCTACAATGATGCCCAAGCCCATATCCATGGATGCCGGCTCTGGAATGCACACAAACGTCAGCCTCTGGAAGGACGGCAAGAACGCATTTTACGATAAAGACGACAAAAACGAGATAAGCCAGACTGGTAGGTATTTCTGCGGAGGAATTCTAAATCACGCAAGGGCACTCTGCGCCATAACAAACCCGACTACAAACTCGTATCACAGATTAGTCCCAGGTTATGAGGCACCGGTGTATATCGCATGGAGTCCAAGTAACAGATCAGCTGCAATCCGTGTGCCGGAACATTTCAGGGGAGAAAAGTATGCCTATCTCAAGCGATTTGAATACAGAGCACCAGACCCATCATCAAACCCATATTTGGTCTTCTCTGCAGTATTGGCCGCAGGCCTAGATGGAATAAAGAAAAAGATGGACCCGGGCGACCCAGTCTTGGAAAACATTTACCACATGACAAAAGAGGAAAGAACAAAGCGCGGAATCAAGACAGTACCAGCTAATCTAGGCGAGGCAATAGACGAGCTGGAAAATGACCGCAAGTTCCTCAACCCAATTTACTCTAATGAAGTAATTGACAAAATTATTGAATTGGGTAGAAAGGACCACCGCGAAATATCAATCCGTCCACACCCACACGAGTTCTATCTGTACTTTGACGTCTAAATTAACGGTCTGCCAGTAAGCTGCAAAATATAGTACAGCGAAATAGCAAACAGGCCAAATCCTATACCGATGTAGAATCCGCGCTTTTTGTCTGACGTTGCCGCTTTGTAGATCATAATAGTACCTGCCAGGCCCACAAACAAAACAATCACACCATAAATGGTATAGTCAAGTGTTCCGCCCTGAATAAATGGATAGAATATGCCAGAGAGCAACGCAAAGAACGCGATCAGATACGCGTATTTGACGGATGTTAAGACCTTGGTTGCGCCAGTCAAACTGTGTTTTGTAAAAATTGTTAGCAAATAAACGTTTGATGGTTACATGTCCATGCCCATGTCGCCCATGCCACCCATTCCTGGCATTCCACCCATACCTCCCATGCCACCCATTCCTGGCATGCCTCCGCCCATTCCACCCATATCTCCTCCTGGTGGTCCGGCAGATTTGGCGACGGCAATAACATCATCAATTCTAAGTATCATGCATGCGGCCTCTGTTGCAGCAGAAACAATTTGGTTCTTTACTGCTAGTGGCTCGATAATTTCGCTTGACTTCATGTTGCCAACCTTTGCCTTCATTACATCAACTCCGGTCCATTTTTCGCCCTTGAGTTGCTTTGCGCGCAGATTAGTCAGTGTGTCGATTGGATCCATTCCTGCATTTTCTGATAGTGTCAACGGAATTGCTTCCAGCGAGTCTGCGAATTTTTCTACTGCAAGTTGTTCTCGTCCTTCTAGGGATTTTGCCCAGTTGCGCAGTCTTGTTGCAGCAAATGTCTCTGGTGCCCCACCGCCTGCTACAATTGATGGGTTTTCCATTACATCCTTTACAACCATTAGTGCGTCATGAACTGATCTTTCTACTTCGTCAACAACTCTTTGCGAGCCGCCTCTAAGCAAGAGTGTGACAGCCTTTGGGTTCTTGCATCCTTCGACGAAGACCCATCTGTCTTCCTCTATTTTGCGCTCTTCAACTAGGTTTGCTGCGCCAAGGTCTTTTTCAAATAAATCATCAAGGTTTGTTACAATTCTTGCACCGGTTGCTTTTGCAAGTTTTGTCATGTCAGATTCTTTTACACGTCGGACTGTCAGGATTCCTGCTCGAGCCAGATAGTGCTGAGCCATGTCGTCGACTCCTTTTTGGCACAACAATACATTTGCTCCAGAGCCGATTACTTTGTCTACCATGTTCTTGAGCATTCTGTTTTCCTCGTCCAGAAATGTCTTCATTTGCTGTGGATTAGAGATGTTTATCTTTGCATCAAATTCAGTTTTATCGATTTCAAGTGCAGTGTTGATCAGTGCGATTTTTGCCTCGGTGATTTTCTTTGGCATGCCTCCGTGGACTACTTCTTTGTCCAACACAATTCCCTCCACTAGGAGAGAGTCCTTCATGGAGCCGCCTGCCTTTTTCTCTACCTTGACGTCGTCCTCGTCAACTGTAAATGCGCCAGTGTCTTTTTCTGCGACAGAGACTACTGCCTTGACAATTAATTCCGCTAAATGATCAGATTCCTTTTTGACTAGTTTTGTCTGCATGGATGTTTTTGCGATTTTCATCAGAATTGACTTGTCGTTTGCAGTTACCTCTTCGGCAATTTCCTTTAGGAAGTGTAGTGCCTTTTTCTGCGCTTTTCTGTATCCATCAACTATAACGGTTGGGTGTACATCTTGGTTAATCAAAGACTCGGCGTTTTCTAGCAATGCGCCTGCAAGTATAACTGCAGATGTTGTGCCATCGCCTACCTCGCTGTCGGTTGTCTTGGAAATTTCAACTAGCATCTTTGCTGCCGGATGTTGCACATCAATTTCTTTGAGTATAGTAGCACCGTCATTTGTAATGGTAACATCGCCTAGAGAGTCAACTAGCATCTTGTCCATTCCTCTTGGACCTAGGCTAGAGTGAACAATTTCTGCAATGATTTTTGCAGCTGCAATATTGTTTTTCTGGGCTTCGCGACCTTTGTTTTCAGTCGAGCCTTCTTTTAGTAAAACTACGGGCAAATTTCCCTTTGGCACTTGGACGCTCATTCGATCGTCATTCCATTTTTTCCCTTTTTATACCTTGTTTGTTAAGCTCTACTAAAACAGCGATCAAAGATTTCAGAATCAAAACCAATCGCTGTTTTTAAATTGGGATAAAAGACTGCCAAAACATGGCCGGTTCTGCCTACAAAAATTCGTACAAAAAAATTCTAGCAGACCTAGTAGAGCACAACAAGTGGTTTGAAAATTCTATACCTCTTATTGCAAGCGAAAATGTGCCTTCTCCGGCAGTAAAGGAGGCATTGTTATCAGACTTTGGAAACCGTTATGCCGAAGGCTGGCCAGGCGAGCGCGTCTACGCAGGCTGTGTCTATATCGACAAAGTCGAAGTCCAGTGCATGGACTTGGCAAAAAAGCTCTACAAGGCAAAGTTTGCTGATGTTCGACCGATTTCAGGCGTGGTTGCCAATCTAGCAGTTTATTCCGCATTTACAAATCCAGGCGACGTAATGATTGCGCCGTCCATTCCGGCAGGCGGACATATTTCTCATGGCAAAAAGGAGCATTCCGGTACTGCCGGCCTAGTCCACGGATTGGACATTGAATTCTATCCATTTGACGCAGAAGAGATGACAATAGACGTAGACAAGACCAAGGAAAAGATAGAGGAGCTAAAAAAGGCAAACCGACTGCCGAAAATGGCAATGTTTGGCGGCTCATTATTCTTATTCCCACACCCAGTCAAGGAACTCTCTGACTTTCTCAAATCATACAACATTCACATCAATTATGATGCAGCCCATGTCGCAGGACTGATTGCAGGAGGCCAGTTCCAAGATCCACTGCGAGAGGGAGCCGACACCATGACAATGAGCACCCACAAGACCTTGTTCGGCCCACAGGGCGGTCTAGTATTGGGCGGAGAGCAGCACGGCGAGGCAATCAAAAAGGCAACTTTTCCAGGACTGACATCAAGTCACCACATCCACCACATGGCAGCAAAGGCAATTGCATTTGCAGAAGCACTAGAGTTTGGAAAAGCATATGCAAAGGATGTGATCAAAAACGCAAAGGCACTAGCTGATGCACTCTCTGCTGCAGGATTCAAGGTATTAGGTGAAAAGCGAGGTTACACAAAGTCACACCAAATTGCAGTAAATGTCTTGGATTATTCCGACGGCGGCAAGGTGGAAGCAGACCTAGAAAAGGCAAACATCATAGTAAACAGACAACTAATCCCGGGCGATATCAAGGCAGGCCGCAACTATTTCCACCCAGGAGGAATCAGACTGGGCGTGTCAGAATTAACCAGACTGGGCATGAAAACACCAGAAATGAAAGAGATTGCCGGATTCATCAAGAGCATAGTAATAGACAAAAAGGATCCAAAGAAGCTTGCATCCAAGGTCAAGTCATTCCGAAAGGACTACCAAAAGGTCCACTATTGCTTTGATAACAAGTTGGGCGCCTACGAATACGTAAAACTGCGCTAATTGTAGTCAGTCAACAACAACTGGTCGCCACTACGCTTCCCAAATACCAAGTTGATTTCATCTTCCAGTGTGCCAATTCTGCCCTTTAGATAAGGCCCCACATCGTATTTTTCAACTAGGCGCTTTGCAAGTCTGAGGTACTTCTCAATTGAAGGCCGAGTAATTGTCTGGATCAGGTTGTTTCCACAAATGCAGTGTTGCAGTAATGGAGTCCTTCGGTATTTTCGACCGCAGGCAGTGCAACGGAACTTCTGCCTGCCATATGCTCGAAGGTTTCCAATGATATCAGGTACCAGATGTGTCGTAATAACATTGGTGACAATTTCTGTAGTGTCTACTGCCGAGATCAGCTCTGCATTTCGTATTTGCATGTCGAATTTGTCAAGCATCGAGCCAAGTGTGGAATATGCGCTTCTAGATCGTGATGTAGTAAGTGTCGATGTAGTGTGAGTAAAATAATAATCATAGAACTGCCTTTCCGTTTCCAGTCGTGATTTTATTATCTCCACGCTTTTGACCTCGGATGCCTTTTTGGCAGAAATGGTATCTTCAAAGAATTCTAGCGGGAGTTTTTTTGTCACCTCAAAGTTGTGCGCCTGCGGTTGGGATTCATGAGGCAACACGACTGGTTGGACCAAAAGCGGCGCATCCATCAGTCCGCCGATTTTATCAGATAGGAACTGCCTTGAGAAATTCAAGAGAGCATCCATTAGTAACATAATAGAGTCGGCATCGCCGTCGGCATCACGTCTTTTTGCGGAATGCCAGTTTGGCGTGCCAAAGCAGACATGTGTTTCCGTGTATCCGATTATTCTGCCAACTATTCCCACAGACGTGTGAGGTGCCAGGCCAATCACTAAATGCCCAATTAGCTCGTCCGTGTTTCTGACATTATAGAATGAGGACTTGCCATAGAATTTTGCAAGTTCGGTGTCAATGTACTTGCAGGTCTGAACCAAGTATTTTCCGCTCTCGTGCGGTATTATGATATCCTGCATCTTAATTTCTATAATTTGGTCAGGGCTGGTCAGTGGTCTTCCGTCAATGTCAGTGTCATAACCAAGCTCGTGTAGTTTTTGTATGGATGTGCCAATCCATGCCGGCTTGAAGTGGGTCAGGGGGGAATTTGTCGCATCAAAGCGAACCGTTCCGTCCTTGAATACAGTCAAGTCAAGGCTCTGTCGTATGAGTCCCTTCTCCAATGGCTCTGCAATTCTGTCTTGGTTTATCAGCTCCATTACTCCCTTGAACGGCTCCTGGACTCGGACACCTATTTTTTCCTGAGCGGCGATGATTCTCTCCTTTAGCGGGAAAGGCTTGAACGAATGGGTTGGGACCTTTTTCTTGCATTTTTGGCAAAATGTCGAATCCAGAACAGACCTGCAAAGTGGACATGTGTGCTCTATTACGGTTCTGTTTGAGCACCTTGGACAGTTTATGCTAATTGAAGGAATGTTGCAGTTCTTGCAAATTCTATTGTAGATGTTGCAGTAAAATTCAGATCCGTTGCTTGCCTTGAGCAAGTCGCGAGTGCTACCACCCTTGTCGCCAATCGGAAACAAAGTATGCACTGGGGGCTTCATTAGTCGAGCTGCTGCCTTTTCAGGCCTGCCGATTCGAACACCTATAGAGGCAGAAAACTTGGGCCTAATTTTGATGCCGGTTGTTCGACTCAAGATTTGTGGAACCGAGTCTGTGTGGTCTATTTGCACCTGGTTTGATAATAGAATTTGGTAAAACACATCTGCCTCTATTTCCGATAATACCACAGAGTCATCCTGTATTGTGTGCGGCACGCCTATTTTTTCAAGGATTGGCTTTGCATGCATTGAATAGATTATTCTCTCATCTTCTATTGTAGTTGGCTTGAGTAATATTTCCAGCTCAGCAGGCGAGATCTGCTCCCAATAAAACAGATACTTTGGATGCAGTGGAATCTGAAAATTCAGGGATATCTCCAAGGCTTCTTCTAGTGTCGGGGTTTTTACCAGAAATTCCTGCAATTCCGTCTTTGCCTCATATTGTTGGATTTTTTGCGCCAGCTCCTCTAGCCAGAATTCCTCTACATATCCAGAAGGTATGAGCTGCGCATTATTTTCCAAAAAGTCGCCAAATGAGATCAGAATGTCGCCAAGGTACAGAATTCGCTCAATGTCGTCCTTGATTTTAATTCCCTGCTCTACTGTTTGTATTTTGACAACATTGCCGTTTTTGAGCCTAACAATAGGCGTGTCAATGGAATCCACAAAGGCAACCGTTGCGCCTTTGCCTGGAACGTCCAGCTTTATTTGGGTTCCAACCGCTATGGTATGGTTTAGGATTTCTGCCACTACTGGATGAATCCCTACAGACGCAAAGCCCGTGTTGCAAGACCTGCCATATCTTAGGCGAAATCCGCCTATTTTGTTTGGCATTGATAAAACAGATCTTCCGGTAATTACCTCCTTGAGGCGCTTTGCCGCCGAGTCGCCCTCCTCTCCCTTTTGGACTGCTCCCTTGAGTTCGCCAAGCCAATCCCATCCGTCAAGCTTGTACAGTTCTATTCTCTTTAGCAGTTTTTTTGCCCTGCCAATGAGGCCGTCGTTTAGTACGCGTAGAGCACCGCCACGAACCCGGTCTGTCTTGATTCTTGCCATGTTTTTGTGGTTGACCACCTCGTTTGGGTCCGTATCCACACCATCAAGTTCTACTGGCAGATTAGCAATTACTGTGATAATGTCCTGGTCTTGGACGTGATACTGAAAGCTGCCAACATCCCTCTCATAGATGCGCAATTCCTCTACGAATCTGCCTGTTTCGTCATCAAAGGCATTTGCCTGGTATTTTGCTAGCCCTACTGTTTGCCTTACATGGTCTGCAATCAGCATGGTAACTGCAGACTCTGTCCCCCCAGCAGAACGCATCGGGCCGGCAATGGATACCGAAAGATAGTCGGTTCCGTCCTTGTTTTTCTTAATAGTAACGCTTGAAATTCCCTGCAGGGGCGCAATTGTGACGCCTTCGGTTACTATGGCCAAGCCTACGCGCACGGCATTGTCTAGTCTTTGCTCCAGTGTGGTGTCCTCTGGAAGATATTGCCCCAAGGCAATGCTTTTTGATAATTCCAGTGCCGCAAGCTCCTTTCCCTTGGTCTTTAATAATTCCCTCAAGGGCTCGGCGATGTCAATGTCGTGCATTTTGGCAACCCTATCTGCCAGATCAAACGCTATCTTAGGTTCCACTATTCCAGAGGAATCAACTAGGGTCGATTTTGCCTCGGCAGCCTTTTCAAAGATTTGGTAGACCTGCTCTGATATTTTGGAATAATAATCAAGGTAGTGGTTTGGCATTGGGATTCCCTGAATTCGGGAGATCGCCGCATTCTCTGACATGTCTAGCCTATATTCTTGATACTATTTGCTATTTCGGCTAGCTTTTTGAGGCTGTTTTTTTCCTTTTCCAGCATTGTTCCAATGACTAGCGCGTCGGCTCCTGCTTTTACTAGTTCTGAGGCGGTTTTGGCGTCACGAATGCCCCCACCCACTATAAGAAATCCCTTGAAGAGTTTGCGGACGGTTGCAACCATTTGGGGTCGGATGCTTTCCTTTGCCCCGGATCCTGCCTCCAAATACACAAATCTCATACCTAGGAATTGGGCTGCCAAACAATAGGCAGCTGCAATGTTTGGCTTGTCAAATGGAATGCCCCTGGCAGAGCCGACAAACCAAGCAGTTGTTCCTTCACCTATTATGATGTAGGCAGTCGGTAATGGCTCTAGGCCGAACTTGAGCACACTTGGGGCTCCAAGTGCCTGAGCCTGGGTGATATAGTATGGATTTTCCGAGTTCATCAGCGAGCTAAACAGTATAGCGTCTGCCGATGGAACCACGCCAGTAACGTTTCCAGGAAACAGAATTATTGGAATTTTGACTGCTTTTTTGATGTTTTTTACAACCTGTGCCATTTCTAGCTGGTCAATTGCCGAGGAACCGCCTACCAATATTGCAGAGGCGCCAATCTTTTCAACCTGCTTTGCTAGCCTAGCAGATTCCTTCATCTTTGATACTTCAGAGTCAATTAGTACAAACAGTAATGCGCCCTTTTTCTTGCGTGTTGCGCTCAGGTATTGCTCTACTTTACCCATGAAATTTGGTTTGAACCAATTGTTTTAAAGTTTAATTAAAATGTGGTATACAGAACTGTATAGCTATGGCAGAGATTGATGAGTCTAATTTTAACAATATTATCAAGCAAATTATCAAAAAATCATTGTTTACAGAGCGACAAATTCAAATTATTTTAAATCGAAAGAACCTCGCCGAGTTCGAGTTCGGCATCAGTAAGGGCGCATATTTCCGCCAAGTAAACCAATCCAGGGAGAAGTTGATGGGATTATTTTATTCGATAATTCTGCTTCGTGGCCTAGGCATATTACTTCCAGATGACATTGATGTGATATCTAGGCTCGCAGAGCAGGTTTCTGTGATAAAAAATAGTGATGTTTTCCCAGAAAGAGAGGAACAAGTGACAAATGTTATAGACAAATTGGTTCGTCAAGCATGTGGAATGTGACGAATCACAACCCAACTCTAACTGTTTTGAAATATAGTGATTAGTTATGATATGTAAGTTGATACAAAGTGTGAAGATTAGTTGGCCAATCATGATAAATCACATAGATCTTCACAACTAAGTGATGTTAGTAGAGATTCCCGACCCTCAGGTCATAGCATATGTCGTAGTTGCATTCGCAGTTGGGGTCTTTGGTATGATGATTTATGGTAAAATCAAGACTCTGAGCACACAAAAGACCTCAGATCCTGCCTATTTGTCACGCCTAGAATATTATGAAAGGCAGTTAATTGACATGAAAATACGCCTAGATGCCATGGATCTCGAGGAAAAACTACCCGAAGAGCAGCTTTTGACCAAAGTCGAGCCTATTTTGGAGAAAAAGGCGGAAAAACAAGTCCAAAAAGAGCCAGAAGAGGTCAAAATCGAGTCTACCAAGCCTGCTCCAAAGCCAAGAATGCCTAATATGGGTTTTGAAGGCATAGCAGAACACGTCTTAGGATTAATCACAGCCAAGGAAATGACGTCACGTGACATCCAAATCACAATAGGGAGAAGTAGAGAACACACATCCAGATTAATGAAGAGGCTTTTCGAGGAAGGTTTTGTTCAGAGAAACAACAAGACCAAGCCATTTACGTATCAGATCACAGAAAAGGGAAAGGCCAAACTAGGAAACCAAGAACAACCAATTACGGCCTAAGTTTTCAAAGGGAATTTCATTAGATATTTTCATTAGGCTTTCCTAATAAAATACACAGATGGTAATATTTTCATTAGTTTAACCTAATTTCCTACTTTTCCACTAAAATTTTATTATGTTTTACTAATTCAAGAAGTTTTAAATATCTTAATTTAATAATCTAATATGATGCTTACAGAAAATGATGAACTAGTCAAGATCACGGCTGTAGGAACCATCTCAATACCAAAACAATTCCGCAAATACTTGGGCATTCAGAAGGGTGATTATGTCAAAGTCAGCCTTCAAGGAGACTCGCTCATACTAAAGCGAGTAAATATCTCCTAGTCGGTTTTCTGAGGAATTTTGGCTATTTGGTATACCCAGGCTTTGCCCTGACGCAGGCGGTTAATCCTTCCTTTGGTGTTGAATCTGGCCAAATAGGTCGAAATTATGCTTAGTTTAATGGGTTCATTGTATTCGTCTTCGTATTTTTCCAGTATTTCATTAGAGGTAAAGTTGCCCATTGGGAAGTATTTGTCCACAATATGCCAGATTTTAGCCCCTACTGAGTCCAATTGGGGTGCCTCGTCCTGGTCCTCTATATTCATGAGGTTCATTAATTCGAATATTTTGATGACCTTGTCCCGGGTTATGTTGCCCTCGATGTTAAAGTTGTACTTGGCTCCATCCGAGTCTTCGAGGTCTATTCGTATCCTTTTCTTTGCCATTTTCGTGATCGATCGTGTTAACTGGTTAACAAATGAACGGATCCGGCCAGCTTTGTTAACTCCCAGCGTTGTTAACGTTGACTACGTAGCCCACGCCTGGCCAAAATTCACATGTTAACAGGCTAACCCCCTTTTCAGACTCCTAAACTCCTATTTTCCATGCCTGGAGTGGAAATAATTGGGTCTATTCTGGCTCGTTAACAATGTTAATGGCAACCTTCACGCCTGGACTCGAAATAATGGGGTCAAAATTGCCTTTTTTGGTCCTTTTCTTAACACAACGTTAACTTTTTGTGAATTTCCCACACACCATCATTTCCACTCTTTTTCTTTCTAAATTTTTTTATGAAAATCAAATTAAAAATAATTAATTACCAACTAAACTCAAACTATCATATTCATTCTAAACACTTCATGAATAGTCAAAGTTGTAATGGACTGGAAATTGAGGTGTGAGAGTTGACCGAAGACCCAGTCGACAGATTATTGGATAATATGGAAAGCGGCAAGTCCATAATTAAAAACCGCAAGGTTTTACATTTTTCTTATTTACCGGAATTGATCCTGCACCGAAACGAGGAGCTCGAAAAGGTTACCCAATCATTATCACCTATTTTGAAGCAGTCAAGACCGTCTAACCTAATTGTATACGGCAAGCCAGGCACCGGCAAAACCCTAGTTATAAAAAAAATACTGGACAAAATACAACAACGGGTAGAGAAATCAAAATTCCCAATCAAACTAATCTATTCTAATGCCAAGGATGAGGCAACCCTCTATAGCTTGTTTGTAAGCATTGGCAGGCAGTTGGACTTGGATGAAGACCAGATTCCGGCAACAGGGCTTTCAATATCGGAGGTTTTCAAGAGGCTGTTAAAGGCAATAGAGAAAAACCAATACAACATTGTCTTTGTAATAGATGAAATCGACTACCTAGCCCACCTAATTTCAAAGACGGGCAAGGACGTCATGTATCAACTAACCAGGGCAAATGAGCGCCTAAAGAACGGCTCACTGACCCTTGTAGGAATATCAAACGACCTTACCTTCAAAGAAAGGCTGGACCCACGCGTAATTAGTTCATTATCTGAAGAAGAGATTATCTTTACCAATTATTCCGTGGACCAGCTAAAAGAGATCCTAAAGGAGAGAATCAAGGAGGCGTTTGCTGAAGGTACAGTAGAGGACTCGGCGCTAAATCTTTGTGCTGCAATGGCAGGCAGAGAGCACGGCGATGCCAGGCGTGCAATCGACCTACTCCGAGTGGCAGGCGAGATAGCCGAGCGAGCTCAGGCAAGCAAAGTAACGGAAGAACACATCAGGACTGCCTCATCAAAAATAGAAGAAGACAAGGAAACAACAGCACTCCAATCCTACCCACTGCATGAAAAACTCTTAATCGTGGCAGTAATGAAGGCGTCAGGTCTTTCTACGGGCGAGATCTATTCCGCATACAAGACCCTTTGCAAGCAAATACGCCAAAAAGAGCTAACTCAAAGACGAGTTACTCAAATGCTATCTGAAATTGAAATGTCTGGGATTATTTCCGGCAAAATTGTCCACCAAGGAATTCATGGAAGGACAAAGAAATTCACACTGACGATTTCGCCAGAGACTGTCAAAGAGACATTCAAGTCGGAAGCGACACTGGAAGATATTATTTAGAAAAATCCTTGGTATAGACCTTGAAGGTCTTCAGATTTACCAAGACTGCGACTGCCGGTGTTGGCGTAATTCCTACTCCTGACTGGAAAGGAGTCTGTGATTGCCAGGCACCCGAGTTCAGAATTAGTATGTTCTTGTACAGGTCCAGATCTATTACATGGACGTGTCCCGCATGGAAAATGTCTGGCACCTCGTCAATTACCATATGGTCTTCTAGTTCTGGCGCAAGGGGGGTTTGCGCTCCATAAATTGGGCTCAGATGCCTAGCTTTTAGTAAATACTGCATTACCTTGGCTGGCTTGTCGTAGCTTAGGCCAGGCGTGGTCTTTACAATATCGTCCACTGACTGGCCGTGGAAAATTAGGACCTTGACGCCGTTTAGCGATATTATGGCCGGATTGCCTACCATGAAAAAGTTCTTCCTGCCCCACAAATCTGGATTATATTTTGCAGGAATTGCTGGTTGGGGCAACGCCCTTCTCCCTGGGTCGTGGTTTCCAGGCGCGATGAATACTTTGATGTGTTTTGGGACTTTGTCCAAAATCTCGTATAATAGTTTTAGTTGGTCTTGGGTGTTTAGCGCCACTAGCTCCTTGTCTTGGTTTGGGTAGATTCCAATTCCATCCACCACGTCGCCGCCCAAGATGAAAAATCGGACCTTTTTTGCTATTGGATCTGGGCTTGAAAGCCAGGCAACCAAATCCGAGAATTCCTTTTCCATGAAATATTTAGAGCCAACATGCAGATCCGAGACAAATACGGCATAGGCCTCTGTCTTTGAGCGGTTTGCTGCATGATCTGGAATGTCGGGCAAAATGATATCCTTGACAATAAAGCCGCCGTTTTTACTTGTGACAATTTTTTCCATTACAAACTGGTCCATTAGCAAGCCAGAGGCTGTTTTTTGGAGCTCCTCGTCAACTACTATAGTTTCCATTATTCCACTGGGGTCCTCTAGTGTTATTTTGGTGACATTTCTGTCGGTTCGCCTGTCTGTTACCAAACCACACACATAGACCTCATCTTTGGACTTGGTGGAAATTACGGCAGAAATGGATTTGACCATCTTTGCCTCGGGTCTATTGGACATGATTCGCTTTAGCTTGGCGTACCTACTAGAGAAAAGGGCAGTAAATCCTTGGACTCCTTCCGCAGAAGCAAGGTTAGGCGTGGGATCGTAGAGAATTTCGTGTCTGTCCTCTATTGATTCATCCTCTTTAATTCCTAGGAATGACTCCAAGTCTTTTTGCGAAATTAGGTATAGTTGCTGGCGTTCCTTTTCCTTTACGATTTGCTTTATGATCCTCTCTAGTTCTTTTACGTCTATTTGCTCTAGTATCTTTAGCGCGTCTGGATGAATTTGAAAGCCCTTGTTGATTACAAAATTTAATGCGGCACCAACATCGCTAATCATAAACACCATCACATCAAAACACGTTTTAATTAACTCTGCCTCAGATCAACAGACTCTTATTCACCGCGCAAAACTGAGAGATCAATTGAACAAGCGAATAATTCTGTTCTTTGTGTTTTTGGGTGTGTTTTCTGCGGCATTTTCTTTGGGTGCAGAAATGCAAGTCCCAGAGGAAGAGGCAAAAATTTTCCTAGAAGAATTCAACAAGCTTATCGAGTCTCTAAAGGGCGAGAATTTTGGGTTTGAGATCTTTATGCACAACACTCAGATCGCACTTGCAATGTTCATTCCTGGGTTTGGAATCGGCTGGGGTGTGTTTTCGGCAGTGTCTACTGGCTTTGCGTTTGCCGCACTAGCTACTACTACTCCCCTGTTAGGTGAGATTCCACCACTTGCGCTGATCTTTGCGACCCCGTTTGGCTTGATGGAGCTTGCGGCATACTCACTTGCAATGTCTAGGAGCTTTATTCTGATTGTGGCGTTGTTCAGAAAAACCCCACTAAAGGAGCAGTGGAAGCCATTGGTAATAGAAATCGGAATTGTGATTGGCCTTCTTTTGGTGGGGGGTATTATCGAAGCCTACATGATAGAGAGTTTTGGGGGCGAAGACCTAATGCCGAAACTCAATGAAATCAAGAATTGACTAAATTTTGTGGCTTGGCCAAAAATAATTCAGTAGTAAATTATAAACAAAATCAGGACATGACTATACTGTGAAGTACCTAGCCATTCTAGCCGTGCTCGTAGGCATAGTTTTTGCCGCATCTATGAATAATGCCGAGGCACAGGTCTCAGGCAACAAGGCATTCACGTTTTCTGGAAGCGGCTTTGCAGTATCTAGCACGTCAATTTCCGATTCTAGCGCAGAAATCACATTTTCCATAACCCAGACAAAAACAAAATCAGACTTTACGCTCCAAGACGGCGTGATCATGGTTGACCAAAAAGACTGGGATCTGTCTGAATTTACTGGCTCTGTACTGCAAAACGGCAAGCTCTTCAGATTCAGTGCCAAGGCAACAGACCAGCAAGGCAAAGAAGCAACCATCACCGGAATTGCAAAACTAATCGACAAAACAGCAACTGAATCAATCTATACGTTTAGTGGAACAATAACGGACTCGGCAAAACAAAAAACAAAACTGGTCTACACCAGCAAGGTTTCCGAGTTTTTAGTAAAGCCAATAGACAAGACTCCAAAATCTGACGTTACCATCAAGATTCTAAAGGGAGCTGCAAATCCCCAGGACGCTACATACAAGACCCAGACTGCTGGGTTTAGGTTCAATTTTGTATCAGAAGACAGAATAACAATTCCGCCGGGCGGCACCATCACATTTGTAAATGAAGATGATGTTGCCCACTCACTAAAGTCTGGCACTGCAAATTACAACTCTCATAAAAAGACATTCACGGCGGACGGCAAGATTTCAAGCGGTGCCATTGCACCAGGAAAATCCTGGAGCGTGACATTTGACGATCAGGGGTTCTTTAGACTGTTTGATGAGGATTACCAGCACATCGACCTTACTGTCTTTGTCTTTGACACATCCAAGATTCCAAAAACAAAGACACCGCTGAACTAGAAATTAATGTAGGATTCCAACTTGTGCTGGTTGATTACCATCACGGACAGATCAGAAAATTCCTTTCCCTCCAAATCCGAGACAAACCCGACAAACTCGGTTTCTTTGTCTGTGGTCAGGAATTCGTACACATGGACGCGCAACCTTTTGGTATCAAAACCATTTTTCCTAAGGTAATGGGCGATTTCTGACTGCATAAAATGCTTGGTTGGGTCGCGTGGCCAGGGCCTTGGCACTAGAACAACAGAGAATCCGTCCAGTATTGCCTTTTGGAGTTCCAGTTTTTTCTCCTCAATTGGAGTTGTGATGTGCATTGTGATTACTTTGGAGCGGTCAAGGGGAACCTGGGCTTTGGATGCAGCTACCTGAGTTGCCGAGATTCCAGGAATTATGGTAATTTTGCCAAAGATCTCAATTAATCTATCAACCACTTCAGACTCGGAGAAATTCACGTCACCAGTAAATGGAACTACTAGCTTTTTTTGGCCCAGAGTTTTTGCTACTTTTTGGTAGGCCTCTTCCTGATTTTTCATTGTGATTTCGTGTACTTCTTTTCCCTTGAGCAGAGACTCGATTGTCTGCATAGTATACTTGTAGCCAATCACGACATCGCAGTCAAGGATTATCTGCTTGACTAACTCTGTGACATATTTTGGCGATCCTGGCCCTACTCCTACCGCAAAAACATTCGTCATGATTCCATCCTTGATTTTATGTATTGGACTATGGGAACCCAGTTTATTTTCAGAAAATTCATTGGTGCCTTTGCTGGATAGCTGACCCAATCACGCACAATGGAAAGATGGAATTTTCTCTCTTTTTCACCATCCCGTAGCTTTAACACCAGGATGGAGCCCCAAGGCTTTTCTTGTGTATCTATATTGATTACATCGGACATGCGATATCTTGTGTTTTTCTCGTTTTCTAGATCTAGTGCAAGATTTTTTTCGTCATATCCATCATGAACCCAAATTGTGTTCTCTGGGTCTTTGAGAAGCATTAGAGTTTGGCGTTGAACAGTTGACTTCCACCACTGAGGCTTTGCCTGTGTCTTTGATACAAAATACAAGCCCTTGTTGGTGACAAAAAACATGCATTCTTTACCTCGTGCGAATAATTTTTTTTCTTCAAGCCATACTGACAATAGATGAGTCTTTATCTTCTCATCAGAATCCATAAAATCCCAAACCTCGGCCGTTGTTAAAAACTAATGGCATTAGCTTTTATTTGAGATGGCAAAACCCTCCGTTGTTGCGACATTTGTTCATTATTTCTGTAATTGGCTTGTTGATTGTTGGGCTAGCGCCTGTATTTGCCGAAACAGAAATCTCTGACAAAGTTGTAGTACTTACCACACAATCTGGAGAAATGGTAATAGAGTTATTTCCAGCAGACGCTCCAAAGACAGTAGAGAACTTTTTAAAACTAACAGAAGAGAAATTTTACGACAGAACCGTATTTCACAGAATAATCAAGGATTTCATGATTCAGGGTGGTGATCCAAAAACAAGACCGGGTGAATACCAAAAGCTAACTGAATGGGGAACCGGTGATGCTGGATATACAATTCCAGGCGAGTTCAATACAATCAAACACAAAAGAGGAATTGTCTCCATGGCTAGGGGTGGCGATCCAGACAGTGGCAGCTCACAATTTTTCATAGTGCATCAGGACACGCCTTCCTTGGATCAGAACTATGCCGTGTTTGGCAGGCTGGCAACGCAGGCAAGCTTTGAGACCTTGGACAAGATTGCAAATCTGGAAACCGGCGGTGAAGGAACAAATGACATTCCTTTCCAATGGGGCAATGCAGAAATTCTCAAAGCCGAAGTCAAAAACAGATCCGACATTGTAGACTTGCTTGAGCAAGGCGAGCCGGAAAGAGTCACTCCAAGAACCACAGAACAAGTTCCCTATTCCAATGAGAAACTAGGGTTCTCGTTTGTTCCACCGGCAGGATGGTTTACACAAGAGCCACAAAAGCGAAACGCCGAAACACCAGACGTAGTAGCTGTTGGCGATAAAATTGGCGGATTCACACCAGCAATTTCTGTTTCTGTTAAATCCGGAAATGGTACAACATTGGAACAATACTCTGAAAATATCATGAAAACATTGCAACCAGCAATTGATTCCGGAGTACTCGTCATTCAAAATGAAGAAAAAACCACTATCCGAGGAAATGAAGGCTATGTTAGAGAGGCATTAGGTACATTCAATGTAACTGGAACACAAATCAAAGTCAAGTTCAAAGAAGTTGTAATACATTCTGGCGACAAATTTTATACTCTGACATATACTAATAGCGAAAATAATTTTGCAGCTACAATGCCGAAATTTGATGCCGTACTAGAGTCATTTTCTACTAGTGCCCAGCCAACTGATCTGGGTCCAAAAGACAATGATCCAAAACCAGTGGGCGAATGTGCCATTGCAACCGCTGCATTTGGATCTGAACTTGCTCCCCAAGTACAAGCCTTGCGAGAAATAAGGCAGAATGTTCTGCTTGGAACTAGCTCAGGCACGACTTTCATGGCTGGATTCAACGAATTCTATTATTCATTTAGTCCTGCAATAGCTGATCTAGAGAGGCAGAGCCCTATTTTCAGGGAAATAGTAAAGGCGACAATCACCCCAATGCTGTCTACAATGTCGATTCTAAGCTATGCCGATATTGACTCAGAGCAGGAAATGCTGGGCTATGGCATTGGAGTAATACTGCTAAACATTGGTATGTACTTTGTTATGCCTGCCATAATAATTGTGAAAATAAAAAATAGATTTTGGAGCTAGTGCAAAAACCTCGGAATCTTTTTTGCGATATGCGCAATAGAGATTCTTCCTGGGCCCATGGTTATGATAGTCAGGTTTGCAGCAAGCAAAATCAGATCAAACTCATACGCGCCTTGGCCTGTAAAGTTTTCCGCCTTTTTGACGTGAAAGATTGCGCCAAGCATTATGATTGACAGTATTGACGCAGAGATTCTGTTTAGGACGCCTACAATTAACAAAACTCCACAGACGGATTCTGCAAGAATGATCGGCATTGTCATTTCTGCTGGCATGCCGAGACTGTTTACAAATCCGCCAAAGCCTGGATTTGCTGCCTTACCTAGTCCGTGTACCAGAAATATCACACCGACTGCCAGTCTTAGACCTAGGTGAGTGATGTCATTGAGCTTTCCTTCCTTGATGTTAGCTTCCATTGGTATTTCGGCCCGTTGACGATATAATAAAAGGTTCTACTGATCTACTCTTGAGAAATTGGCAAATTCTAATAACATAGAATACAAAAAGAGAATAATCAAAACCTGGAATGAAATCGCACCTCGCTACCATAAGAGATGGGTCGGCAAAAGTACGGGACCATTCCAAAGCACGCAAAAACTAGTTTCCATGGCAAAACTCCGCCGTGGAAATACCGTGCTTGACTTGGCGTGCGGAACAGGCGCAGTAACCAGGCAGATCTTGGCCAAAATAGGAAAATCTGGGCATGTGATTGGCCTTGACAGCTCGCAGGCAGCACTTGCCATAGCAAAAAAATCAATCAAGGAAAAAAATGCGGATTTTGCCATATTTGATGCAGAAAACTTTGAGTTTAGCCAAAAGTTTGATGCCGTTACGTGCCAGTACGCCTTGTTCTTTTTCCCAAATGCGACAAAGGCATTGGCCAATATCAAAAAAGCCCTGAAGAAAAACGGGACACTTGCATTGGCTGTCCACGGCGCAGGGGATTCGGTTCCGTATTTTTCAAGCATTTTGGATTCTGTGCAAAAATTCATCCCTGACTATCTTCCGTCCGGGGCGCCAGACCTGGATAGATTTGGGACAAAAGAAAATCTCAAAAAGGCAATCGTACGGGCTGGATTTAGCAACGTTGTGATCAAAGAGCACAAGTTCTGGTATTCGCCTGGCACATTTGCAAAATACTGGTCTGACTATCACAAATATCTGGCAAAGCCCTTGCGGGAAAAGCTAGACAAGCTAGATCAAAAACAGAAAGCAGAGCTGAGAAAAACTGTTTTAGAAAAAACCATATCTTATACAAGAAACGGAATAATTAGGTTCCCTTGGAAGGTTCTAGTTCTTTCTGCACAAAAACCGTAACAAAAATTGTTGGGTGTTTTTCCAATTTTTTATTGGAAGCACATGCCCCAACAAAATGACTCCACGTGATCTTGTTGTATTGGTATCGTAGTTAGGTGCGTGTATGTGTAAAGTGGACAGCCCACTCGTGCCCTACAGGACGATCAGTTCTTTTGTGAACTTGTGCATGTTAATCGGTTTTTGCTGCACAATCACAGAATCTTCGATTCGCACGCCGAATCTGTTTGGGATGTAGATCCCAGGCTCTACTGTGATTGCCATGTTTTTTTGCAGTATTGTGGTGCTTTTTTGAGAAATGGTTGGGAACTCGTGTACCTCAAGGCCAATCCCGTGGCCGGTTGAGTGAATGAAATATTTTCCATAATTGTTCAGGTTGATGTGATCCCTACATGCATCGTCTACGCTTTTGCATGAAACATTTGGTTTTACAGCTTGCAGGCCCAGTCTTTGCGATTCCTTTACAATTTCATAGACTTCTCTTGCCTGGTCTGAGATTTTGCCCAGGCCGAATGTTCTTGTGGAGTCGCTGACATAGCCCTTGTACCGCAGTGTAAGATCAACTACTATGAGATCACCACTTGCAAATTTTCTATCCGTGACTTGGGCGTGCGGCAATGCACCATTTGGACCTCCGGCAATAATTAGCGGATTCAGAGTAGAGCGATAGCCTGTTGCAAACATGTCTTGCTCCATTGCAAACGCCATTAGTTTTGCCTGCAACTCAGACTCGCGGACTCCTTTTGCTATTTTTTTAGTGCAAAGCTCATACATGTCGTCTAGGATTTTGGATGCTTTTCTAAGAACTGTAATCTCGGATTTGTCCTTTATTTCGCGGGCTCGATAGAAAGGATCAGTGGAATGCTTGATTTTTGGCATGGATTTTTTGAGTAATTCCATGGTATCGTAATTTTGGCAGTCGGTGCAGACCTTTTTGCCCTTAATTTTTTTGATCAGAGCAGATAGCAAGCCAACTCCGCGCTCTGATGTTATCACATCGCAATCTATGGCGTCGTCCTTTGCGCGACCAACTTCAAGCTCTGGTGCAATTATGGTGGTGCTGCCGTTTTTTTCTAAAACCCCGATCGCCTCGCCCCAAAACCCAGTCAGATAAAACAGGTTTTCTGGCTCAAAGCAAACAAGGGTGTCGCAGCCGATTTTTTGCGCATGGAGTAGAAGTGTTTTTCGGCGCGTTTTCATGCGTGTTTTGACGCATGATGGTGAATTAATCTTTGTTGGAACATTTGTATACTGGAAAACAAGCTTTTCCTCGTTGGAAGAAAAGAAAAAAGTGGTTGCGTTGCTCTCTGGAGGCCTTGACAGCCAGCTAGCTGTCAGAATGATGCAAAAGCAGGGCTTTGAGGTTTCTGCGGTTGCAATCAAGACTCCGTTTTGTGATTTTGATTGTGGTCGTGGCTGTGGATTTGAGATTCGCGAGCGTGCAGACGCACTAAATGTCAAGCTAAAGACGGTTTACCTAGGAGATGAATACATCGAGATGCTAAAGAATCCAAAATACGGGTTTGGTGCAGGAATGAATCCGTGCATTGACTGCCGCTCTATGATGTTCAAGGCAGCAAAACAACACATGGAAGAAATTGGCGCCGAGTTTATCATTTCTGGCGAAGTCTTGGGCCAAAGGCCAATGAGTCAGCACGGGCCTGCACTAAAAACAATAGAAAAGGAATCCGGCCTAGAAGGACTAATTGTTAGACCACTGTCTGCTGGACTTCTTGGGAAAACAATCCCAGAAGAAAAGGGCCTGATAAAACGTGAAGACATGGGCAAAATTCGCGGCAGAACTAGAAGAACTCAGTTAGATATGGCAAAGGAATTTGGAATTGAAAATCCACCAAACGCAGGCGGAGGCTGTCTGCTAACTGATCCGGCATTTGGATTACGAGCTAAAGACTTGTTCTCACATGTGGAGAATCCGACTGTAAATGACATTGACTTGCTAAAAATTGGCAGACATTTCAGACTGGATGAGAAAACAAAACTAATTGTTGGAAGAAACAAGGACGAAAATGATGTGATAAAAGCACTCGCATTACCAAATGATATTTTGTTTGTAGCTCGTGATCATATGGGCCCAGTCTCCATACTGCGTGGAGAAAATCTAGAGCAACACAAACCCCTGTGTGCTGCAGTGACACTACGATATTCCGATGCACCAAAAGACTCTGAAAACATTGTTACAATACAGCATAGTGATGCCATCTCAGAAATCTCTGCAAAAAGCGCATCCGAGTCTGACTATATCCAGTTTAGAATCTAGGAACAAAACTGTACGTTTGTGCGTAATTTTCTGCGAAAAGCTTTTTGAGGGATCACCTAGCAGTATTGTTGTATAATGCAAAAGACAGAAAGCCCAACTTATCTAAAGGCAATCACAATTCGTGATCAGAGCGACATTCACTCTATCAAAGACGACATGAAAAAAAACATGATCCTGATTTTACGAGTAACACCACTTGCGCAAAAAGACGTTGAGCAGCTCCGCAAGCTAGTAGAAGAATTGTACACCCAAGCAAAAAACTTCAATGCGGACATTGCAAGACTTGGCGAGGAGCGAATTATCGTCACGCCGCCAGGTGTCAAAATCTGGAAGCCGGAATACGATCTGAAATAATATTAAAATTTCACGGATAAATTCTACGCCCTCTTAATATCGAGTCAACTTCAAATTTACAAATTGCACAAAATATTGCTTGCAGGAATTTTTATTCTGGCAATTGGAATGCCGCTAGCATTTGCAGATCCCACAAAAACCATACGGGAATGCGAGACTTTATACCCTGAACTAGAAACGCTTGGCAAGACCAAGTTCTTGGAGCGATACATGCACCATCCAAATGTTCGAAGCTGCCTTACTTTGTACAATGACATTTCTTGGTTTGCAGAAGAACCGGACAGAACTGATCGACTGATCGCATTGCTGGGTGAGCCGATCACAAAAAAGACAGTTCGCGATCGTTTTGATCGCACCGATGCAATCCCACAGTGGATCAAAGACGATGCGACACGCTGGCACCAAGGAAAAGAGCGCGACAACATTTTCTCATATGGAATTAGATTTCTGATAAACTCTAAGATGATCGATGTACCGATCAGTAAATCCGATCAGCAAATCTGCATGCAAGACCAGATCTGTGTTGCAAAAAACAACTACATCCGATATTCGATCAAAGACGAAGATGGTATAACAAATCTGACCCACACCTTTGGAACGCCTGGAGGCATCATAGCAATAGCCTCCGTGGAGATAACCAAGGACAAAAAAATACTGGACAGCTTTCATATCAACTCGGAAGGCCTAGTGGACCACACAAAACAATACTATAGATTTGTGCACAAAATCCCAGTGGAGTTAGGCATGACAATCCAATCCGAGCACGAAATTCAGACCATAAGCGAGGTTGTCTTTCCGTACAAAAACCAGCAAAGAGATGCAGTGATTGCTTGGGATAAAACCAAGCAGTACCAAGAGGTAATTGACAAGAAAACCGGCATAGTCTTGTTTGCGAAATTCCAGGACAGGATCAAAAAGACGCAGTGGAGCGCAGAACTCACAGATACAAACGCCTTTGTGGATGAAATAGAGATCCAATATCAAGGAATGCGGATTCCCTCTTGGGTAAAAGACCCAGTAAAGTGGTGGACAGAAGGCAAGATCTCTGATTCTGAATATGTCAACAGCATAAGCTACCTGATTAAAAACAAAATCATGCAAATCTAACCATAAATAGCAAAAATACACCAGAACAACATTGGTAATATCGCATTCAGAAAAAGTCAACTGTTCGCAGGAAAAACTATGGGGGTTGCTTTTGGACAAAGCTCAGCATCCGGAGCGAACCATAAGACAGGTCACGGAATCCAAAATTCTGGAGACATATCCTGACGGATTTTTACGAGAAATGAGTGCGGTTGGCCTCAACATTAAAGAAAGAATAACCATAGACGCAAAAAATCAGCAAATCCGATTTGTCCTAATAGACAATGAAATCTTTGATGGTTATTTTCTAAACAAAATTGAAAACAAAAGCGGCGAGCTGGTTCTGACATACACACAAGACTGGAAGCCAAAAAACCCCGAAGTGCAAGATCTTGACTTGCAGTTTCTGCCTGTCTTAAAAAACGCAGTGCTTGCAATGAAAAAACTAGCTGAGCAAAGCTAATCTTGGATTAAAAAATATTAAAGAAAAATTTGAAGTTATTTGTTGGTGATTGTTTTAGTTGTTGTTTTTTTGATTGGTTTTTTGACTTTCTTGGTGTCCTCCTTCTCAGTTTTCTTGTCTGACTTCTTCTCAGTTTTCTTGGTGTCCTTTTTGATTTTCTTTTTATCGTCAGTTTTTGTATCTGACTTTACATCAGATTTTGTTGTATCGGATTTGACAGAATCTGAAGTATGACTCCAGATTTGTTCTCCATCATATTTGAGTCTAGATAGCCCTTGTTTATCTAATCCCTGAATGTTCTCTGGCAACGGTACATATCCCAATGGCTTTGAGAATTTTTGTCCGTCGGTAATCATCCAGTACAACATGTGGACTAGAGTTTGAGCCATATCCTTGTTGGATACTGCTTGATTGAGATCCTCATAGACTAGCAGATACGTAAAGCTGACAATTGGATACGAGTTTTGGCCAGGTGCCAAAACCATACTCACTTGACTCCAATCTGCCTCTGGCTTTGGTATTCTTTCTACTGGGTACGCCTTGGCGCCTTCAAAGACAGTGTCGAATGTTGGTTCTACAAAGGCTGTCTTGTCGCCGTTTTGCAAATATGCAACAGTCATTTCGTTTGCCTTTGCATATGCCAACTCTACATAACCAATAGCATATTTTGTATTTCGAGTAGCCCATGCAACACCTTCATTTCCAGCTGCCCCAACTCCTGTTGGCCATGCAACGCTTTTGCCTTTTCCTACTTGTTTGTCCCAATCCGCACTAACCTTGGATAGATAATCGGTAAAGACGTAGGTCGTGCCAGAACCATCAGATCGTCTTGTAACAAGAATAGGCCTGTCTGGCAATTTTAGATCTGGGTTGTTTTCTTGGATTTTTGGATCGTTCCATTTTTTGATTTTTCCAAGATAAATGTCTGCTACGTTTTCACCAGTTAGCTTTAGTCCGCTTTTTGGAACTTCTGGAATATAGTATGCCAGTACAACAGAACCAATTGCTTCTGGTATGTGTAGTGTACCCGGTGCAAGTTCTCGCTCTTTTATAGTAAGAGGTGCGTCTGTTGCACCAAAGTTCACGGTTTTTTCCGTGTGCTGCTTTACTCCACCACCGCTACCGATTGACTGGTAGTTCAGATTCACATTAGAATAGATCTTGTTGTATTCTACTCTCCATGTATCAATTAGGGGGTATGGAAATGTAGCTCCTGCACCAGTTATCTGAAATTGTTTATCAGACTTTGGTGGTGCTGGCTCTGCTGCCTCGACTAAAGGAGCAAAAACTCCTGCCATCAAAATTACACCTAGTATTACAGATAGTGTTTTCTTCATTGATTGTAAATCAATTCGTTTGTTATTTACAAATAATCGACATAGATTACATTTTTTACGTGATCTATATAGTTGAAAGTCTATCTGGAGTTAATTTTTCTCATTTGGATGCGTCGGTTCTGTATCTTTACTGGCACGTTGTTCCACCTGTAACAATCTGGCTCTTTTTCGCATTCTGAATTAATGTAATCCATTTGTTGTTTCCCTCAACCTTGATTCCCGCCATATCTGCTGGTGTTTTACCTTCCAATGCCATGTGAGGGCGTACATAGTTGTGATAGATTTGATATCCTGTTAGAATAGGTGTGTCTGGGTTCTTTAGACCACGCATGACTTTCTCTCGATCTCGGATCTCACCGTTTAGGCGTTCCATTTTGTTGTTATTTCTATCATTGTTAAAGTGAATATGCCTGACGTGTTTTGGAGATTCTAGTTTTTCTTTCAAATATTCCATTCTGTAAGCCTCTGCGAAATTTGGTGCACCATCAGTAACCAATACCTTTGGTTTTGCACCTGCAAATTTGGAGGCATTCTGGAACAACGGTTGAACACATTCTGTGTATTTTGTATCCGCTACCTGTTTTGCAATCCAGAATCTCGTCTGATCATCAAGCATTGCATAGAGATATTTTGTATTACCCTTTACTTTGAGGTATAATTCATCAGCTCTCCACTTGTTGCCCAGTGTAGGAGGAATGTTTTCCAAATAAGATTCCATTAGATTGACATATTTTTTGATCCAACGATACACGGTCATATGTGATACCTTGTTTCCTTGCAACTTCAAAAAATTACAGACATTTCTTAGGGATTCTCCGCTGAAATAAAGTTGTAAAGCTGACGTTATTGTTTCTGGGCTAGCTCTCATTTTCTCAAATCCTATATTGAAAACAAACCATCTCTTACAATCATTACAATAGAATCTCTGTAAATCTCCAACTTTATTTTTTCTAATTCCGCGCTTTATGATATTACCTGAATAGCAGAAAATACACTTGTTTGTTGTTAGTTCTTCTATACATACTGTTCTAAAAACTTCGTTTCTGATTAGTTGGCTAAATTCAACTGCGTAGATATGATAACATTTTACCTTTCTCCACTGATGATCAGGGCAGTCGCAGACAAAACCTGTTTCAGTTTGTACTACATCATACCATGATTCATGTTTTAATGACTGTGATCTAACTTGATACCAATTATCATCAATACGCCTTATCTGATTCGGCTTCTCAGCTAATGCCTTTCCTTTTTCTTGTCGCGTGTTGTTATCTGATTTCATTAGATATCTTATGATATACAGACCAATATTAATAAATATATCGATAGATATCATAAGATACATGGTAATGAAAAGAATCTTAGTTTCTGTGCCTGAGGAAATGGAGAAAGCACTAGAAAAAGAAAGAAAAGAACGACTTCTTGAAACCGTGCCAGAAACTATTCGGGTCATTTTGAGTGAGCATCTAAGAAAGAACTGACAGATCTACTTTCTTGAAAATCACTCTATGGCCAGTATGACTTACAAGCATTGTATCACCAGCTTTAATCTTTAATTCTTCTCTGATTTGTTTTGGAATTACGACACGTAATGTTCCGTCTTTCTTCGCAAGGTGTACAATGATTAATTCTTTTTTTGTCAAAATATCACCTACCTTTGGACAATAACGCAGTTATGATCAGCTTTTTAAGTAATAACTCAGTGATAGTGGTGATCACGGAAAATATGGTAGATGAAAAAGCAATAATCACAGCTTTTGTTGCAATAATAGCGTCAGTGATTGGTGCCGTTGTATATACACAAAGTATGAGTGTTTTAGAAAACTCATCGCTGATACAAAATACACCTAATGGACAACAAACTTGGGAACAACTACAACAAGCACAAGAACAACAAGACAATCTAGAAGATGCTAAAAATTTACAGAAGATAACAAAGAATCCAAACAAAGCGTCATTTGATCTTCTGATATATGGATTACCGATTGCGTTGATTCTCGGATTAGTTGCAAAAGCAACAGGTAAAATATAGTCGAATGTTTGCAATCCAAGTATTACACTCCCCACATGGTCTGGCAAGAACACATCAAAAGGAGGTGAAAACAGACTAATGGTTTTTAGAATAATTCTTGGCTCGGTACTTACTGGTGTTGGAGGATTTCTTCTACTCACTACAATGTGGGCAGGAATGCCCGCTATGGGAGAAGCACCGATAATACCATCACCAATAGAATTCGGTGAAAAACTACTGGATATTGGGATAAAGGCTACAATATTCGCAGTAGGTGCGATGATTCTAGGTAGTGGAGTCAGGGCTCGTTCCTCCTACGCTTACCCATAGAATAGCCACGATAGTAATAGCCTGCATAAAACAAGGCTATCCCGAATAGGATTTGGGTGAACATATCCAAGCCTATATTTTCCATTTTTTTCCTCCAAAATTACGACGTGCCGAGCTGTTACAGGAATAACGACGTGCTAATAATGATACAAGACCGATGCGTCAATTCCTGGCTCAACTATATAGTGTATGGGTATCACCATATTCTACCAAATCAATAAAGATTCTTCTTTAGTAAATGCAGATTCCAATTTTACACAATGAACACACAAAATATGAAAAAGACTTCGGTAATCGCAGCACTTGCAATTGCATCAATTGCTTTGGTGGTTGGCCTGTCACAGACTGAAAACATCACTGCACAAAGTGCACCAACAGGAAACAGTGTCTATGTCTTTGCAGAGGGAGTGTATCCACAAGCGACATTCAAGTTCAGGGACGCAACTGTAACATATGATTTCCAATTATATGATACAACTAGCAATCTCTTTAGCGCTTCAGTAGCTGGAGCCAACTTTGCATCTGCAAAACAAACAGCACCGGAATTCACGCTAATTCGAATTGTTGGTGATACGCCATATTTGCACAAAGCAGTAGACCAAACTTTTGAGTGGGGCGGAAGGGGTGCGATACAGGAATATCCATACAAGTTCTTTGATGTCACCGTAGACTTGGTTCAAGCAGGACAATCATCAAGATCAATGGAATACAAGGATTGCTCTATCCAAAACTACAAGATAAACACAAGAACAGATAATGAAGAAGCATACACAACAGGTGGAAAGACTGGCTTTGCACTTACAGAAACATATACATTCATTTGCAATGGATTTACACCAAAATCTCCTCTGTTTGACGCAATGATGGAAGAAAAGCAAAACCGAAAACCATACCAATAAAGAATTTTTTCTTTATTTTTAATTTGAGAAATTTATGTCTATTTTTCACTCACAACATCGCGAATGGTTTCATTAACTACAGTCTCTATTATATCGCTAGAGTACTCCGCAGTCCTTCTGATGTCTTCTAGTGTGAATTTGACTATGGTGGAATTTTTGAACTCCTTCATTCCATACATTAGTTCTTTTTCTTTTTCTACGACTTGAAAGATGTTTACTGCTACTTTTTCTGCCAGAACGTGGTCTTTTTTTGTCAGAGCGGAAATTGAATTCTCAAAGCATGCAATTGCGTCATTGCTCAGTGACTCTAATTCCTTTAGTAATTTAGGCTCCAATGGCTCTTTTAGGAATTTTATTCTCTTTGCAATTAGCGCTGCATGATCAGCAATTCTTTCTATTCTGGAGATTACAGTTCTATAGTTAAGGCA
Source organism: Candidatus Nitrosotenuis aquarius (assembly GCF_002787055.1). NCBI lineage: Archaea > Thermoproteati > Nitrososphaerota > Candidatus Nitrosotenuis > Candidatus Nitrosotenuis aquarius. The sequence continues at coordinate 1,216,128 of NZ_CP024808.1, read as the reverse complement.
GTCTGATGGCTGTTCGAGGCCGACATCATACATCATGCTGGAATTTTGTATTGCCATGATAAGAGTCCGCATCATGTATAGGCCGAACCTGTCCACCTCGTCATCCATTTTCACCACTTCTTCAGCGTATTTCACATCAAATTTTTTGAGCGCATCCATTGCCTCCCGATGCATGTTGGCAGTCATCAGATACATTCTTCTTAACGCCACATCAAATGTCAGCTCTGGCAGCCTGGTCAAAATTTGAATTGTGATTGACTCGGAATCTGACTCGACAATTTCGGTGCCAATCATGGACTTACGCACAAGATCTTTTATCAGTCTAGAATATTCCGGAGGAATCTTTACTCCTTTGGAGCTGATCTGAATTGTCTTGTATCCGCCTAGATACAACGCAATGACTCTACGCCTAATTGATTCTTCAGAGTCCTTTTGGCTTATGGCAAGTGTTACTTTTTTTGCTGGCTTTTCACTGCCAAGTCCAGGAAATAGTGTCATGGATCGGTTTGCGTTTTTTATAATGGTCATGTTATCGCCGTTTTTGATTCCAAGCTCGTCAATCCATTTTTTTGGCAATGAAATTGTGTATGTGGAGCCGCCACTGATCTGTATTCGGCGTGTCTGTTTAGTGTCTTCCAGAGACTGCAATGATTAACAGAAATAAAGTAAGTAAATACCGTTTTGGTCTTTATAATATATTGATCAATATAGAACTATAGTGACTCAGTAGAATATGTGGATCTCGGATAAAGCAACAACAAATCAAGTCATAATTGTTGCTGACAAACAAAAAATCAAGAATTTCTGCCGATAAAATTTTTAAAATTACAGCAACAGTTGCTGGAGTCTATGTTCTTGCCATAATTGTATTGATTGTGTTTCAGCTGTACTCAGAGTCTCATCTTGTTTGGGAACACGAGGGCCTGGGCTTCATAACTGGCTCGGAATGGAATGCAGTTGAGGGCAGAGAGGCCTTCGGAGCTGCTCCGTACATTGCAGGAACACTGGCTACAGCAGGCCTTGCAATGGCAATGGGCGTTCCAATTAGCATAGGAATTGCCATGTTCATTTCCCAGGCTCCAAAATTCATCGCAAATCCACTTGCAATAGTAATTGATCTGCTGGCGGCAGTTCCAAGCATTATCTATGGATTTTGGGGCCTGCTAGTTTTTCGAGATTTCTTACTATACAACATAGAGTATCCGCTCTATGATACATTTGGACAAACTATCTGGCTTTTTTCATCTGCTCCGTTTGGCCTAGACATCTTTAGTGCAAGCATAATTTTGGCAATAATGATCATACCAACCATCTCTGCAGTTTCTAGGGAAATAATGATCGCAGTTCCCCACATGCAAAAAGAGGCTGCCTACATGCTTGGCGCAACAAAGTGGGAAATGTTCAGACTGGCAATCTTTCCCTATGCAAAGACTGGCTTGATTGGCGCAGCAATTCTGGGTCTTGGCAGAGCAGTGGGCGAGACAATGGCAGTAACAATGCTGATCGGCAATGCGACAGGCCCTAATGCGTTTCCGCAGACTTTGTTCCAACCGGGCCAAACAATGTCTAGTATCATTGCAAACGAGTTCATCGAGGCATCTCCTGCGTCGTTGCATTTGCCTGCATTAATTGGAATTGGATTCACGTTGCTTTTGGTTGCAATTGCAATCAACATTGTAGCACACTTGTTGGTATCTAGAATGCTCAAAGTAAAAGAAGGAGTGATAAACACATGATGTCCTCGATTCAGAAAAGGGCGGAATACAGATCATTATTCAGACACAATGTCAGGGGTAGACTAATCATTGACAAAATTGCAATGGGCATAGTTCTTGCATGTGTGGTAATTGCGATCATACCTCTGGGCAGCATTCTGGTAGAGGTTTTCAAAAACGGCCTAGCTGCTATTTCAATAGAATTTCTGACCCAAGTTCCAGGCGCAATAGGAACTGGTCAGGGTGGAATTGGGCCTGCCATTCAGGGTACACTGATCATAATAGGCATGTCTAGCCTGATTGGCATTCCAATTGGAGTGATGTCTGGAATATTTCTGTCGGAATTTGGCAACAACAAGCTTGGTAGAACAGTTCGATTTTTCAATGACGTGTTCATGGAGTTTCCGTCTATTGTTTTGGGGATCTTTGCGTTTTTGACCATAGTTTTGTTATTAGGGCATTTTTCGTTGTGGGCCGGCGCATTTGCACTATCGCTTATCATGTTCCCAATTGTTGCTAGAACCACAGAAGAATCCCTCAAGCTAGTCCCGCTGACATACAGAGAAGCAGGCCTTGCCCTGGGCCTCAGGCAATGGGTAGTAACATTTCGTATAGTTCTCTCGGCTGCAAAAAACGGCATGATTACTGGAATTTTGCTTGCAGTGGCAAGAATCTCTGGAGAGACTGCACCACTAATAATGACAGTTCTTGGAAGCAGCCAGTTCTTTGCAGGCTTTGATTCCCCGATGGATGCGCTTCCACTTCGAATTTGGAGACTGTCTTTGCTTCCATATGATAGCGCGCAACTCCAAGGATGGGGGGCTGCATGTGTTTTGATCATGATAATCCTGGCAATCAACATTGGAGTCCGATATTATTTTGCCACAAAGAGCAGCTCTAGAGGTAAACTGTTCTACAGAATCATGGGAGGCAAAAAACAATGACTGCGGTGATGAATGTGCAAAATACAGAAAAACAACCAACAGATGAGCGCAAATACAAAATGATTGCAGAAGATGTCTCTGTGTATTATGGCACAATACATACGGTCAAAAACATCACAATGAAGTTCAAGGAAAAAAGCGTAACGTCGTTGATTGGACCATCTGGTTGTGGCAAGACCACGTTTCTGCGTTGCCTAAATAGAATGCATGACATGACAAAAAATGCCCGAGTAGAAGGCAAAATTCTGCTTGATGGTGAAGACCTGTATTCCAAAGATGTGGATCCCATTTATCACAGGCGCAAAGTAGGCATGGTTTTTCAAAAGCCAAACCCGTTTCCAACAATGTCGATTTATGATAATGTTGCTGCCGGCCTGCGACTAAATGGAGTACGTGACAAAAAAATCCTAGACGAAATTGTACAGGACTCACTCAAAATGGCGTATCTCTGGGACGAAGTAAAGGGCGACCTCAAAAAGCCAGCAATGGAGTTATCTGGAGGCCAACAACAACGAGTCTGCATTGCACGAGCATTGGCAATCCAACCCGAGGTTTTACTCATGGACGAGCCGGCATCTGCACTGGATCCAATCGCCACCCAAAAAATAGAAGAGACAATTTTGGAGCTTGCAAAAGAATTCACAATAATAATAGTTACACACAACATGCAGCAGGCAGTTCGCGTCTCTGACTATACTGCCTTTATGTATCTGGGAAATCTTGTTGAATTTAACGAAACAAAAAAGATCTTTACGCAACCGCAAAACGAGCTGACGGCAAAATATGTTCAGGGGCAGTTTGGATGACTAGGCTAATTGATCCCTCAATTAAGAAGCTCTCCGGCATGATGTCGGAGATGGGCGAGCTTGCAACGCAGAGCATAATGCTTGCGATTGATTCGTATCTATATGGAAAAGATACTGTAAAACAAGTTCACCAAATCTCAAATGAAATCTCAAAGAGATATTTTGAGGTGGCAGATCTGACATTTGATATTTTTCTCAAGTATCAGCCAGTGGCAGACGATTTCAGATTGATTCGCTCATCAATTGAGATCTCTTATGGATTTAGCAGGTTTGGCAGATACGCATACGACATTGCATCTGTAAGGGAAGTGTTTGGAGACATTTCCGAATGCGACAAGTCTTGGCTAATCGAAGTATCAGACAAGGTCAAGACCATGATCAAAGACTCGGTTCTGTATTTTGCAGAACTGGACATAAGAAAGTCAGTCGCAATGCAGGAAAACGAAGAGTTTGTGGATAAATTATACAAACAAAGACTACCCATGCTGATCAACTCCAAGGACACAAAATGCGCACTAGCAGAAGCCTTGGTACTGAGATATCTTGAGAGAATTGCGGATCATGCGTTGTTTATGAGTGACGCAATAAACTATATTGTGACTGGCAAGCATAAGCTGCCAAAACAATTGTGAATGTGTTATCGACAGTAAATGGAACTAGACTATGGTTTTTACTGCCATGCAACTTGCATGAATCTTCTCATCCGTGACGGTCCAGCAGCTCTTGCATGTTTCTTGAATTATCTCTCTACATTCGGGACAATTTTTAACTGTGATCAGACTCCCACCGCACTTTCTACATGATTCTCCACGCATTTTTCTTGGACAAACCCAACCATAAAAAAGTAAAAGCCGATTGGGGCACCGGCTTAGTTGGGTTCTTTTTTCTCCATTATCCCCTCCTTTTTCATTAGGGTATAGTACGCACAGGCTGCAGATATATCGGTAGCAACACAATGTAACACAAAATAAACAGATCCCTCTTAACCGAAATTGTACAATAAAGATCATGTCATCTAAACTAGTGGCCACGATGGGCCTAACCATGTTTTTGATATTTGGCCTAATTTTTGCCCTGATTGCGGCAATCGGATTTTACCTAAACGTAGGAATATTTGCGATGGTTGGAATGGGCGCCGCCATGGGATTTATCCAGTGGTTGATTGGCCCAAGGATAATTAGGTGGAGCACCAAAATGAGACGCCTTGATCCAAAGGAAATGCCCTGGATTGAGGAAACAGTCCATGAATATTGCATCAAAAACAAGGTAAAGATTCCGGAAATAACAGTGGCAGAAAATCCTATGCCAAACGCGTTTGTCTTTGGTAGAACAAGCAAAAGTGCAACACTTTGCTTAACGCGAGGCTTGATCAACAATTTAACAAAAGACGAGACAAAAGCAGTAATTGCGCACGAGATAGGCCACATCAAACACCATGACATGCTGGTAATGACTATAGTTTCTGTGATTCCAACAATTGCTTACTATATTGCCATGTCGACAATGTTTGGCGGAAGAAACCAGCGAAACAACGCGGGAGGTACAATACTGATAGGAATTGGCGCATTTGCCGTGTACTTTATCACAAATCTTGCTATACTGTACCTCTCAAGGCTGCGTGAATTTGAGGCGGACAGGTTTGCGGGAAACCAGATCAAGCCGTCGTTTTTGGCAAGCGCACTTGCCAAAATTACATACGGTCTTGCCGTACAAAAACAACAGGTCCAAAACTCATCACTACGTGCATTTTATGCGGTGGATCCTGTTGCGTCAAGCCTTGAGGTATCAAGATTTGCGTCATATTATTCCGACATGCACATCTCAGAAGACGAAGTCAAAAAGGCAATGGACTGGGAGAGAAGAAACAGCTTCTCAAAGTTTGGCGAATTGTTCAGAACGCATCCACTTACATACAAAAGAATAGAGGCGCTCTACAAACTAGAAAAGGAGCTAAACCCCTCAAGCCTTTGAGATTCTTTTTTCGAGATCCTCTATCATCCGCCTGATTTCCTTTATCTCGCTTAGTATTTCGTGTTGGGACGGGGTTGTCTGATTTTGTATCTGCTTGTAGGCCTCTTCTGTCTTTTTGACAATTATTGCCACAAAAAGATTGATGACTACAAACGTTCCAATTACAATAAAGCTGATAAAAAATGCAACATTGAACATGCTTACGCTGGTGACTGGATTCATCAACTCGACCCAACCCTCAAGGGTGATTATCTTAAATAATGTGATTAGCGAATCCGGCAGGGTTCCCCAGTGTACGGGATCGATTTGCGAAAAGAGATGGTATCCTGCCACGCCGTAAATGAAGAACAAAATTCCCAGGAGGAACATTATGTTCATCATGCTTGGAAGCGACTTGGCTATTGTTGCAACCATTATTCGCATTTCCTTGGACCTGTTTGTGAGCCTGGTTATTCTCAGTAATCTCACCAATCTTGCCACAGTCGAAAAGCTTCCTGTAAATGGAACCAGCGACAATACAATTATGGCAAAATCAAAGACATTCCATCCGTCCCTAAAATATAGTTGGGGTTGTGGATACTGCGATGCCATCTTTAGGCCTGCTTCGACAATAAAGACGCCTACTACAAACCAATGAATGAATTCAAAGACATTGCTAAAATCGGCAAGCTCGGAAAACGTCTCCAGACCAAGCACTATTGCCTGTATCACTATGATTGCGGTGATTGCCAGGCCGAACCTTTTGCTATTTACAAGACTTGAGATCTTTGCGGAACTTTCCAATAAAGCGGCTCAATTTTTTTCAAGATATTAAACTAGCTAAGACAATGTGTTACAAAGTATTATTCTATTGGAAAGATCAGCACAATGTTGGCTTTGGTTGATTTGACTTGCAAGCTTTTTTTGATTATGTCGTGGAATAGTTCTGTGATTAGCGTCTCTACGTACAGGGACCATTTCAGCCCGAGGTCGTGCTGAATTTTAAAAACGTACGAGTCCTTTGTCTGCTCTATGTTGTGCTGCATCCAGGAGACATTGAGCCAGGTACGCAAAATCTCTACAAAATCGTGAACAGTATACTCGCCTTTCATAAAGGCCAAAATGTTTGAGAATGTGTCGCGCTCGACTTCCTTTGCTAGCTTGACTATCTCGTTTTCATCTAGTCTGTGGATTGCGTCTCTGACAAACGGCTTTGTCATGGGCAAGAGTCCTACCTTTCTCTCGTACCTTTCCCAGAGAACATGATTGGAGAGAATCTTTATCACAAGTGCATTGAGATTTATCTTTTCTAGCTTGGCCTCTTTTTTCATTTCATCTACCAAATATGACGGAAGCCGAAATGTGTTGGTCTGGCTTTTCTTTGCCTTTTCTTCCTTCACGGATAATTTTGGCAATTCACGGTTAAAAGCATGACTAGTCACTAGTCATATGATCTGCCAAAATGGAAAATTATTGAAAGAACTAGACAGAACTAGACAATTTTGATTGTATGATGATATAGAACTATGCAGAACTAGGCAGTTTTGTGTGTATTTTGTGGATGTCGTAATTTAACACCGGTGGTATCGAGGTTAAACTGGACTGGGATTGACGGAGTTTAACCACGCAACTGTATCTGTTTCTAGAATAATCTGATTGCTTCTTGGACTTGGGGGTAATGAGCCGGAACTCGGAATTGCCTTCGTATGTTCATTGCCAGGCTTTCGCATTTTCTTCGCTCTCCGTGGTTTACCAGTACACGTCGGAGCTTTGGCCTTAGCTTGTGGACAAATGACATTAGCTGATTGAAATCACTGTGGCCTGAAAATCCGTCAAGCTTTATCATGGAGCAATTTACGTTGACTACCTCTACTTTGCCTTCCTTGCCCATCAGCGAGACCTGTTTGGAGCCATCAAGGACCCTTCTGCCTAATGTGCCGTTGACCTGATACGAAACAAAGATTATCTTGTTTTTGTTGGATGGCGCAATGTTTCTGAAATATTCCAAGACTGGACCGCCCTCTAGCATTCCAGATGTTGCCAGAATTATGCATGGCGTGTTGTCACGCAACGGTTCCTCTCGAGCGTCTGAGTGTTCAATATTTGTGAAATATTCAGAATCAAATGGATTGTCGTCGGTTTCCAGAATTTTTTGTCGGAGCTCGCGCGCCAAATATTCAGGATATGCCTCATGGATTGCAGTTGCCTCTGAGATCATTCCCTCTGTGAATACGGGCGCTTCAACCATTTGGCCTGCCTTCATGTAGTGATCAATTACCATCAGTATTTCCTGGGCGCGACCGACTGCCGGAATTGGAATTAGGACCTTTCCGCCGTCAACTAGAGTGTTGTTTACTGCATTGATGAATGCTGATTCTACTTCTTGTCGTGTTGGCTGGATGTCTTCTCGTGCTCCATAGGTACTTTCTATGAGTAGGGTCTCCACTCGTGGATAATTCCATGATGCGCTATCAAAGAGAATGCTTTTGCCGAACTTGATGTCGCCAGTGTATACAAAATTATGATCGCCGTTGCCAATGTGAAAGTGACACGTGGCAGAGCCCAAAATATGGCCTGCATTTGAAAATACCAGCTTGATGTCTGGAGCAATGTCGGTTACTGTTCCGTATGGTATTGTGATTGTCTGTCTCATGATTTGCTTTACGTCGCGCTCTGCATATAGCGGGGCTCGCCCCTGTGCGGATGCTACACGAATTGCATCAAGCTGAATTAGGTTCATCATTGGCAATGTCGGTTCTGTACAATAGATGGGACCCTTGTAGCCATACTTGCACAGCACTGGCAAAAATCCGGTGTGATCTAGGTGTGCATGGCCAATTACAATTGCGTCTAGCTCGTCTAGTGTTATGTTTGCCCAGTCCAGTCTTGGGAATGCCTCAGCCGGGGTTCTGGCCCCTGGGTTTACGCCGCAGTCAATGAGAATCTTGCTTTCTGGCGTGGTCAGAATCATACTTGATCTCCCCACCTGGCCAAATCCGCCCAATGTCATCAGCGATACTTCGGATCTCTGGGCTAACCTTGATCGGAAGATGCTCTCGCCAATCTGCTTTAGGTGTTTTGCGCGCTCGGACGATGTCAGCTTGAGATTGTAATTGATTTGCTGAATTGTGCTGGACTGGATTGTGGTTGCCTTTCTTACTCGAATTCTCCAGCCCATCTGCTCTGCCAGCTTTGCCGAATTAAATTCGGGATTGTTCTGGAGCAGCCAGGGTCGCTTGACCTCAACAGAGACCTCGCCTGTTGCTGTATCAAAGAATGTACCACCTAGCTCTGCCTCTTTTGGCAATGCTTCAGCTATGACCTTGCGGGCATCTTCCTCGTTTTTGCGGATGGACTCTTCGGTTCTAACTACGATTCTTTTTTTGATTACATTTACTAGATCAGATACAATCTGGTTGTTTTCCATCAGAAAGGACGGTGATTTTGTGTATAGTGCTATTCTTGGGCCTTCATAGTCGATTTTGCTTACTTGGGCCTCTTTTGGAATACTTTGCAGTATTGTTGCCATTACACTTTGGGCTGTAGATGAATCCTTTTCCTGTTGTCTTTTTTGCATTAAATCACTACAAAGCAATGATGGCTTTCTTTTGCTCTTTGGTCAAAAGTCGATAGCCGTCTTTATCGATAACTGCGACATTGATTCCGTCGCCGGTTCCAATGTTTCTAACAATTGCTGCTTTTACAGCACGCAATGCGATTACCTTTGCCTCATTTACTGTGAGGTTGTCTCGGTATTCGTCTTCTAGGGTTCCGTATGCCACTGGTGAGCCGCTACCTGTTGTGACGTATTTTTTCTCTTCAACAGAGCCAAACACGTCAATGTTTACCAGCTGCGGTCCTTGCTTGTCGTATCCGCCAATGAGAATATCCGCAATGAACGGATAGCCCCTGTTTTGGTGGAACATCAGTGAGCAGAGTCTTGCAAGTGATCTGATTGGAATGTTTTCATTTTTTTGTACCAAGTGAATGTTTGCGTGATATCTCAGAACATCTGTGATGTTTTGCGCATCTGCAACTCCTCCTGCCATTGTCATTCCTGCATGTCTTGCTAGCTGTTGCACTTTCATTGTGTTGTTGTTTGCAATGAAATAGCCTGCGCTTGCACGCATGTCTGCACACAAGACTACGCCGTCGCTTGCCTTGATACCTACCGTGGTTGTTCCATGTAGAATTTTGTCTTCTACGCTATTAGCTGACACAGAAAATACTCCTAGATGATCAGAAAAGGCTTGGACCCTTTTAAATAACTTTGGGGGGTCAACTTGATAAGTGGTAGGCTCAGTCAATGACGTAATGCGCAATTCTCCATCTCACACAATGGAGCTTCCACGCCTGATTTTGGTTGGAGAAAAAAACATTGGAAATTTTGGGAAATTCCTACTGGACCTGGGCCCAACAAAAAAGGTCTCTATCATTGCAGGAAATCATGTTCAAAAAATTGTCAAAACCAAAATTGCAAAATCACTGGCCAGCTCTAAAATCAAGTCAGCCTGGCATGTGCCCAGCACAAACGATGAGAAATCAATTAGGGCAGTAGAGGCCCAAGTAAGAAAGGACAAGGCTGATCTCATAATTGGAGTAGGGGGCGGAAGGTCAGTAGACATTGCAAAAATGATCTCCTACAACTTGGGCAAGCCGTTTGTTAGTGTGCCGACTGCTGCATCACATGATGGAATAGCAAGTCCATTTGTATCTGTCAAGGGTGAAAAACCACACTCCTTAGTTGCGACTGCACCGCTTGGGGTCTTTGTGGATATTGATGTTATCAAAAAGGCGCCAAAGAAGCTCTTGACAGCTGGATGCGGTGACTTGGTTGCAAAAATCACCGCAGTAAAGGACTGGCAGCTTGGACGCGACAACACCGGCGAATACTATGGCCGTTATTCATCAAATCTAGCATCAATGAGTGCCAAAATTCTGCTAGAGGCAACTGAAAAGAAAAAGCGGCCAGACGTTCGCGAAATAGTCGAAGCCCTGATCAGTGCGGGAGTTGCCTCGTGCATTGCTGGAAGTAGCAGGCCTTGTTCTGGATCAGAACATCTATTTTCTCATGCGCTGGACAAGCTAGCGCCAAATGTTGGCCTTCATGGAGAAAAATGCGGAATTGGGGCCATTTTGATGGCAAAACTCCAAGGCCAGGACTGGAAAAAAATTGCAAACACGCTCAAAAATGTTGGCGCACCAACCACTGCAAAGCAGATTGGCCTCAAAAAGGAAATACTAGCTCAGGCGCTAGTCATTGCGCAATCATTGCGGCCTGAGCGATACACCATTCTAAAGCGGGTCAAGATGACGGAAAAGAAGGCACTGGAGCTTGCTAAAAGTACCGGCGTGATCTAGCCCTGTTTTTGGGCTAGTAGAAATTATCCATACAAATTCTACGCGCGCGTTAAATACAAAATTCACATTTGTGATATCATGACAACAACTGCATGGAAATGTTACAGATGCGATCTGACATTCAAAGAGGAGTCATTAGCAGATCTGCACCAAAACATTTGCAACCACGAATCCCGCCAAATTCGCATAGCTGTAGCATAGAACAGCAAAGCGGATTAGTAAGAAGACCAAATCCAGATCATTGAACTGCAAAAACCTCCATGCAGGTTGTTTTCATGATTCTAAATTACATGACGGCTCAGGAAAATGCCTAGTCAAGGGCTGTCGCTGTACTGTTTTTACCTAGACTGGCGATGTGCTGTTTGCAATAAGTGTGGCTGCCTGTGATAATACATTCAAAAATGCTTGCCCAAAGAGCAGATCCACAATTCTGTCCGAGAACTTGTCCAACACATGGGCCGTAGCGTCCGTTAGCACAACGCTTTCCACAATATCAAATGTCTTGTTTAGTGCCTGATCTGCCACTACACTCGAGTCTACTCCTTGGTCCAGCTGTGAGACCAAATCAGGAATAAAGCCATGAATTTCTGCTGGTACACTTTCCTGCATTATTGCGCCAGCCCTTGCCTCTGTCTGGCCCCTGATTGCCTCCTTTACTACATCCTCAAACATTCTGAGCGACAACGAAGCAGCTTAGTCTTTAACCTGTGCGTACTTGGTTTATTAAACAACCAAGACCGTTTTGGCATTGCGCAAATTCCCACCATTCCAATGTGGAAAATTTGGAGATTGTGCGCAATAAGCTCATGATGAGCTGATTGTTGACAAACACACTAGTACAAATTATTAGTAAGGGTTTAAGACTAAAACCGTAAAGGAGATTCGAAGAAAAATGAGTCAAACACTAACAAATCTGTACAGCGCTATGCTCAAGACACTAGTCGACAGACGCGCAGAGCTAGTAGCTGAAATTGAAGAAATTAACAACCAGATAGTAGAGATAAAACAAGAAGCCAAAGAAAACGGAATAAACATAGCTAACTAAAATCCAAACCAATGGATCTAGTATTTTCTGATATTCATGCAGACATTGAGGGACTAGAGACAATACTGGACGTTGCATTTTCCTCCGAGTTTGAAGAAAAATACGGCAAAGCATCTAGGATTATCAATCTGGGAGATCTGTTAGAGCGTGGCACAAGCCCAAAGCAAGTACTGCAGAAAATGAGCGAGCTTGCCAAGTCATTTCCGATGATCTCTGTCATGGGCAATCATGATGAGGGGTTTTTGTACAAAAAATTCCTCTCTGGAAGCTCCTATGCAAGCCTCAAGGAACATGAATTACTGTCAAACCAGGATACGGAATTCTTTAGGCAAAACAAGGACGGCACATTTGGGGACCAGTTTGTAATAGACAGAAAGGACAGACTTTTCTGCGTTCACGGTGGACCGGTAAATCCGGACAAAATAGCAAAGAAAGGAGATGATCCATGGCTGTACCAGCGAACCTGGCAGAGACTCTCAGAAGAAGACTATGAGTTTTTCAGCTATTCCGGGTATCACTACAAGGCAGAGTCTGCATTTGGCGAGGCAAAGGCCGAGCTGGACAATTTCCTAATTCTGTGCGGACACCAGCACATGGAGGCAGCCATCAGGCAAACCGGGGATGAAATCACGAACATTTTGCCGTCCAGATATGAAACGGAAAAAATCTCACAATACACTCTACGAAAAAGGCAGATCCCAATTGAGAAAAATTCAAACTATCTGGTAAGGACGGGTCTTGGCGGCCCACAAGGATACTATGGAGGAGGATTTGCCAGGCCTCACTTTGGAATCATACAAGACGATCCAAGACAAGTGATATTCTTTGAGCTGGAATAGCCACTAGATTAAAATCAATTATGATTATACCCTGATACAATGAAGGCAATTGTTCTTGGTGGATCTAAGGGAATAGGAAAGGCAATTGCAGATTCTTTATCATCAATTGGATGTGATGTTGTAGCAACATCCAGAAAAGAAATCGACACTGCAAATCTATCAAGTGTCAAGCGATTCATAAAAAAACAAAAGCAGACAGACATCTTGGTTCTAAACACAGGTGGCCCGCCACCAAAGCAGTTCTCCGAGGTAACCGAAAAAGAGTGGCAAAAATACCACAACCAACTGTTTTTGGGATTTTGCCTCTTGCTTCAAAAACTAAAGGTACGAGATGGCGGGTACATCTTTGTGATAACGTCTGGCGTCATCAAGGAGCCAAATCCAAGGCTGATTATTTCTAGTGCATACAGATTGGCGTTTACCGCCGTTTTCAAGCTTGCAAGCAAGGAGCTGGCAGCAAGAAAGGTAAGCTGTGTAAACATTGCGCCTGGATTGATCAATACAGATCGGGTGCGCGACCTTGGCAATGCGGTAGACATGGCAAAAAACATTCCAATGAAAAGACTTGGCGAGCCAAGAGAAATTGGAGATTTTGTAAAAGGTATAATTGAAAACAAAATCAAGTATCTCTCTGGTGTTACCATTCCGTTTGACGGTGCAAATTCTAATTTTGTAGTATGAGCGCAACAGACATCCTAAGGCAAGACCACCTCAAAATAAAGAGACTAGAAAAAATAATTCTAAAGTGCTACCAAGACCTCTATGCAGGAAGAAACATTCCATTATCTGATATAGAAAAAATCAACTTTGTAATTGCTGAATTTCTGGATTCAATCCATTATTCTAGAGAGGAGGACTCGTATTTTGCCTGTGTTGCAAGCTATGATTCTCTCAAGGATGAAATCAGAAAATTCATGATAGAGCACGAGTTTTCCCGCAGGATTGCAAAAAACATCAACAAATATCTCCAAGAGTGGAAGAACGGCAAAGACTCGCGCGAGCCAGTAGCTAGATTCCTTAGAACTTATTCCATATACCTAGAGGACCACCTAAAAAAAGAAGACGAGTTCTTTAACAAGGCAGAAGCTCAAATCATATCAAAAGAAGAAGAGCAGGCAATGTATGAGCAGTTCCAGTCAGTAATGGCAGTTTCAACAAAAATGGAGACCATACTGCAGCAGATCGACTATCTGGAAAAACAGGACTGGTTTGTGTCGTAAAGTCTTTAAGAGCTACAAAAGGCAGGCAATCTGAAAATGGCATTTGTAGTATGGATGACAGGACTCCCCTGCTCTGGCAAGACAACCATAGTTCGCGCAATGCAAAAAGTCGTACCAAACCTTGCCATTCTAGATGGAGATGAGCTAAGAGAATGGCTCTCGCCAAAGGACTTTTCAAAAGAAGGAAGAGTAGAGCACAACAAAAAGGTCGCCCACCTAGCAAAACTATTGCTCAAGCACAACGTACCAGTAGGAGTGTCTCTGGTTTCTCCGTTCTTTGAGAATCGAGCAGACGCAAGAAAAATTGTAGGAGACGACTCAAAATTCTTTGAAGTCTATGTCAAGTGCTCCCTAGAGGAATGCGAAACTAGGGACGTCAAAGGCATGTACAAAAAGGCACGAGCAAACGAAATCAAGCAATTCACTGGTGTTTCAGACCCATACGACATACCGACAAACCCAGACTTTGTGGTAGAAACAGACAAGGAAACACTGGACGAGTCGGTGCAAAAAATGCTAAGCTTTCTAAAATCAAAAAACGTAGTCTAGCTGCTATATTTTCGAATTATCTCTTCGTGGACCAAGCCGTTTGTCACAACTAGGCCGTTTTCATGGTTTAGCTTTTCAGTATTGTATAATACCAGATTGCCATACATGTCGGTAATTTTTCCCCCAGACTCTGTAATCAGGCAGTGCGAGGCGCACGTATCCCATTGTTTTATCTTGTTTGATGTGGTAAGATACAGGTCTGCCAAGCCCTGACAGATCTCCGCTACTTTCAGTGAGCTGCCCCGGCTCTCAAAGCTTGCAACGCCGAGTTTTTTGAAAAACTCTTTTTCTTGTTCTGTTAGGTGAAATCTGCTTCCTACAGCCTTGCATTGCGCCAAGTTTCTTGTATTGCTGACCTGAAGTCTTGACCATTTTTCATTTTCAAGCTTGAATGCGCCGGAATTTTTCTGCGCCAAAAATATTGTGTCGGTTGTGGGCCTGCTAATCACACCAAGAACTGGAACCTTGTTGTGTACTAGGGCAATCATAATGGTAAACTCACCAGTCCTGTTGACAAAGTCGCTTGTCCCATCAAGCGGATCCACAATCCAAATCTTTTCCTGGCCAAGCCTAGATGTATCGTCCGCATCTTCTTCCGATAGAACGTGATGACCAGATGATGCCAAAGCCTGCTTGATTATTTCATTGCTTTGCAGGTCTGCCTTTGTTATTGGGGAATCGTCATCCTTTAGGTGAGACGTAAATTCTTCCCCATACACTCTCATCACAGCTGTGCTTGCCTTTTTTGCAGCATCCAAGGCAAGACGGGCTTCGCTGATGGGATTTGAGAATGGTAGGCTATTGGACATGTTATTGCGCTAGCTCTGGCTTGAGTGTCCATGCAATTCCAAGTGCTACAAATGGAATTGAGATGAAGCCCAAAATCTGAATCAGCGTGAAATATTGCGGTGTTGCTTCCTCCGGCACACTAAACAAAAACGGCAATGGTATGGCGACTGCAAACCATATGGCTGAAAGCAAAATGAGTGTCTTTGCGCGCCTTTTCTTTATTGATTCCAATGTCTCTGCCTGAATCTTTGTGTATTAAATTGATTTACTTTAGGGATTCGCCGCCGTCCAAAGGCAAAACAGCGCCAGTAGCCCAAGGCGCGTCTTGCTCTGATGCAAAATACAGGGCGGCCTTTGCAACATCGTCTACTGTCCCAAATCTGCCTATGGGATATGCATAGTTCATCATCTCTCTGGTTGCAGGAGTTGAGAGAAATTCCGACGTCATGTCCGTTTCCACAACGCCTGGACAAATACAGTTAACACGAATCTTGTTTTTTGCATATTCCAAAGCCCAGCATTTGGTCAGCAAAACCAGAGCAGCCTTTGACGCAGAATATGCATCCGCATTAAAGTTCTCATATGCCTTTATGCCGGCAGACGAGGCAATATTGATTATTGCGCCCCCGTTTTTTTGCAAGTGCGGTATGGAATGTTTTGTGGCATAAAATGGGCCGTTGAGATTGACATCCAAGACATCCCTCCATTCCGAATCCGAAATCTCATGGAGGAGCTTGATCTTGGGAAAAACCCCGGCGTTGTTTACCAAAATGTCCAGTCTGCCAAACTTCTCCACTGTTCTTTCTATGAGGTTTTTAACTTCAGATTCCTTTCTAATGTCGGCTTGTATGGCAACTGCGCCGATCTCCTTTGCTGTCTCGTCCAGCTTTTCTTGGTCTCTCCCAGAAAT